>NZ_JBFBFA010000016.1:0-135021 GCF_040683915.1 Kitasatospora sp. NPDC093102
TCGGAAAGCCGTGTGCGGGAGAACTGCATGCACGGTTTGAAGCGGCGGGGACTGGAAACGGAGCAACGGCCACCGCGCCAGTCCCCGACCCTACTGAGGCGACACCGGCGGGCCGCCGACCGCGTGAGCGTGACACGGTGAACATGACACCGTGAACGTGGCACAGAGAATCGGTCGGCAATCGCAATTCGCCTGACGTCCGTACCCGGTTTCCGTCGTTTTCGTGGGCCCTCGCGCCGGCGCCTCGCCTCTGCCATGCAACACCCGTCGGAGTGACGGCGCAACAGCGGTGAGTGACGCACGGACCGCAGGGGAGGCGGGCGGGCGTGCGATGACGGTCCGCAGCTGGACGGTGGTGCCGCCGACTGCGGCTTCCCGTCGCCGGCTGGGACTTCCGGTCACACTCCGTGTGCGGGGAGACGGGGCCGGAATCGAATAAACAAGCAAGCGTGATTGCTTTTTTCTCTGGGCGGTGCCACGCTGCTGCCCGGCGGTGCCCGCCCGGGCGCGGCCAACTCACCGGCAGGGGAGGCGCATTGGTGCGCGACAGCGCGGTACTGCGGATCGGCAACGCCTCGGGGTTCTACGGGGACCGCTTCGCCGCGATGCGGGAGATGCTCACCGGCGGACCGCTGGACGTGCTCACCGGGGACTACCTGGCCGAGCTGACCATGCTGATCCTGGCCCGGGACCGGCTGAAGGACCCGTCGCTCGGCTACGCCCGGACCTTCCTGCGGCAGATGGAGGAGTGCCTCGGGCTGGCCCGCGAGCGCGACGTGAAGATCGTGGTCAACGCGGGCGGCCTCAACCCGGCCCGGCTCGCCGAGGAGTTGCGCGCGCTGGCCCGGCGGCTCGGCGTCGAGGCGGCCGTCGCCCACGTCGAGGGCGACGACCTGCTCCCGCGCCGGGCCGAACTGGGCCTGCCCGAGGGCCTGCTGGCCGCCAACGCCTACCTCGGCGGGTTCGGCATCGCGGCCTGCCTGGCCGGCGGCGCCGACGTGGTGGTGACCGGCCGGGTGACGGACGCGGCACTGGTCGTCGGCCCCGGGATCGCCCACTTCGGCTGGACCCCGGAGGACCTGGACGCCCTGGCCGGCGCCGTGGTGGCCGGCCACGTCCTGGAGTGCGGCGCCCAGGCGACCGGCGGCAACTACGCCTTCTTCCGCGAGCACGACGTGACCCGCCCGGGCTTCCCGCTGGCCGAACTGCACGCCGACGGCTCCAGCGTGATCACCAAGCACCCGGGCACCGGCGGCGCCGTCACCACCAGCACCGTCACCGCCCAACTCCTGTACGAGACCGCCGGACCGCACTACCTCGGCCCGGACGTCACGGCCCGGCTGGACACCGTACGGCTCACCGAGGAGGGCCCGGACCGGGTCCGGATCGACGGCGTGCGCGGCGAGGCCCCGCCGCCCACCCTGAAGGCGGGCCTCAACCGGCTCGGCGGCCACCTCAACGAGGTGGTGTTCGTCCTCACCGGCCTGGACATCGAGGCCAAGGCCGCCCTGGTACGGCGGCAGTTCGCCGAAGCCCTGCCGCCCGGCGCCCGTCCCGCCGAACTGCGCTGGACGCTGGCCCGCACCGACCACCCGGACGCCCCGACCGAGGAGGCCGCCTCCGCCCTGCTCCGGCTGGCCGCCCGCGACCCGGACCCGGCCAAGGTCGGCCGCGAACTCGGCAAGGCCGCCGTCGAGCTGGGGCTGGCCGGGTACCCGGGCTTCCACCTCACCGCCCCACCCGGACCGGGCACTCCGTACGGGGTGTTCAGTGCCGCACACGTCGACGCGAAGGCCGTCGAGCACACCGCCGTCCTGCCGGACGGCCGCCGGATCGCCGTACCCCCGCCGCCCGTCACCGCCCAGGCCCACCCGGTGGAGGGCGAGTTGCCCGAACCGCTGCCGGCCGGCCCCACCCGGCGGGCCCCGCTCGGCCTGGTGGCCGGCGCCCGCAGCGGGGACAAGGGCGGGGACGCCAACCTCGGCGTCTGGGCCCGCTCCGAGGACGGCTGGCGCTGGCTGGCGCACGCCCTCACCGTCGAAAGACTGCGCGAACTCCTCCCCGAGGCGGCAGAGCTGCCCGTCACCCGGCACCTGCTGCCGAACCTGCGCGCGGTCAACTTCACCCTCACGGGCCTGCTCGGCGAGGGCGTCGCCGCCCGCCACCGCTTCGACCCGCAGGCCAAGGCCCTCGGGGAGTGGCTGCGCGCCCGCCACCTCGACATTCCGGAGGTCCTGTTGTGACCGTCCTGCCCACCCGCGTCGACCCGGCCGGGCCCGAGTACGCCGAGCACCGCGCCGCGATGCTCGCCAAGCTGGCCGCCCTGGACGCCGAACACGCCAAGGCCCTGGCCGGAGGTGGTCCCAAGTACCTGGAACGCCACCGGAAACGCGGCAAGCTGCCGGCCCGTGAACGGATCGAGCTGCTGGTCGACCAGGACTCGCCGTTCCTGGAGCTGTCCCCGCTGGCCGCCTGGGGCAGCGACCACCCGGTCGGCGCCGCACTGGTCACCGGCATCGGGGTGATCGAGGGCGTCGAGTGCGTGATCACCGCGAACGACCCGACCGTACGCGGCGGCGCCAGCAACCCCTGGACGCTGCGCAAGGCCCTGCGGGCCAACGAGATCGCGCTGCGCAACCGCCTCCCGCTGGTGAACCTGGTCGAGTCCGGCGGCGCCGACCTGCCCAGCCAGAAGGAGATCTTCATCCCCGGCGGAGCCCTGTTCCGCGACCTCACCCGGCTCTCCGCCGCCGGAATCCCCACCGTGGCCGTGGTGTTCGGCAACTCGACGGCCGGCGGTGCCTACGTGCCCGGCATGTCCGACCACACCGTACTGGTCAAGGAGCGGGCCAAGGTCTTCCTCGGCGGCCCGCCGCTGGTGAAGATGGCCACCGGCGAGGAGGCCGACGACGAGTCGCTCGGCGGCGCCGAGATGCACGCCCGCACCTCCGGCCTGGCCGACCACGTGGCGACGGACGAGGCGGACGCCCTGCGGATCGCCCGCCGGATCGTCGCCCGGCTCGGCCACCGCAAGCCCGGCCCCGACCCGGACCCGCTGGCCGAGCCGCCGAAGCACGACGAGGAGGAGCTGCTGGGCATCGTCCCCGGCGACCTCAAGGTGCCGTTCGACCCGCGCGAGGTGATCGCCCGGATCGTCGACGGCTCCGACTTCGACGAGTTCAAGCCGCTCTACGGCACCAGCCTGGCCACCGGCTGGGCCCGGCTCCACGGCTACCCGGTCGGCATCCTGGCCAACGCGCAGGGCGTGCTGTTCAGCCAGGAGTCCCAGAAGGCCGCCCAGTTCATCCAGCTGGCGAACCAGCGGAACACCCCGCTGCTCTTCCTGCACAACACCACCGGCTACATGGTCGGCAAGGACTACGAGCAGGGCGGCATCATCAAGCACGGCGCGATGATGATCAACGCGGTCGCCAACTCCACGGTCCCGCACCTGTCGGTGCTGATGGGCGCCTCGTACGGGGCCGGCCACTACGGCATGTGCGGCCGCGCCTTCGAGCCGCGCTTCCTGTTCGCCTGGCCGAGCGCCAAGTCCGCGGTGATGGGCCCGCAACAGCTCGCCGGGGTGCTGTCGATCGTCGCCCGGCAGTCCGCCGCGGCGAAGGGACAGCCGTACGACGAGGACGCGGACGCGGCGATCCGCGCGATGGTCGAGCAGCAGATCGAGGCCGAGTCGCTGCCGGTGTTCCTCTCCGGCCGGCTCTACGACGACGGCGTCATCGACCCGCGCGACACCCGTACGGTGCTCGGCCTGTGTCTGTCCGCGATCCACAACGCGCCGGTCGAGGGCGCGCGCGGCTACGGCGTCTTCCGACTGTGAGGGAACGCGTGATGACTTCCACGACTTCGATCGGCAACCTGCTGGTCGCCAACCGGGGCGAGATCGCCCGCCGGGTCTTCCGCACCTGCCGGGAGCTCGGCGTCGCGACCACCGCCGTCCACTCCGATCCGGACGCCGGCGCCCCGCACGTGCGCGAGGCCGACGCGGCCGTCCGGCTGCCCGGTGCCGCGCCCGCCGACACCTACCTGCGCGCCGACCTGATCGTCCGGGCCGCGCTGGCCGCCGGGGCCGATGCCGTCCACCCCGGGTACGGGTTCCTGTCGGAGAGCGCCGACTTCGCGCAGGCGGTGCTGGACGCGGGCCTGGTCTGGGTCGGCCCGCCGCCGGCCGCGATCGCCGCGATGGGCTCCAAGACCGCCGCCAAGCGTCTGATGGCCGAGGCCGGGGTGCCGGTGCTGGGCGCGCTCACCGAGCCCACCGAGGCCGACCTGCCGCTGCTGGTCAAGGCCGCGGCGGGCGGCGGCGGGCGCGGCATGCGCGTCGTCCGAAGCCTGGCGGACCTTCCCGGCGAACTGGCGGCCGCCCGCGCCGAGGCGGCCAAGGCCTTCGGCTCGGACGAGGTGTTCTGCGAGCGCTACCTGCCCGCCGGACGGCACGTCGAGGTCCAGCTGCTGGCCGACGCCCACGGCACCGTCTGGGCGGTCGGCGACCGCGACTGCTCGCTGCAACGGCGGCACCAGAAGGTGATCGAGGAGGCCCCGGCCCCCGGCCTGCCGGCGGAGGTCCGCGCCGAACTGCACGCGGCGGCCCGCGACGCGGCCAAGGCGATCGGCTACACGGGCGCCGGCACCGCCGAGTTCCTGCTCGCCGAGGACGGCCGGTTCTTCTTCCTGGAGATGAACACCCGGCTCCAGGTCGAACACCCGGTCACCGAGGCGGTCACCGGCCTGGACCTGGTGGCGCTGCAACTCGCCGTCGCCGAGGGCGCGCAGCTGCCGCCCGAGCCCCCGGCCCCCCGCGGCCACGCGATCGAGGCCCGGCTCTACGCCGAGGACCCGGCCAAGGACTGGCAGCCCGCCACCGGCACCCTGCACCGGCTCGAACTCGCACTGCCGTACCAGGAGTTCACCGGCGCCGGGCTCCGGCTGGACTCCGGCGTGGAGGCCGGCAGCGAGATCACCCCGCACTACGACGCGATGCTCGCCAAGGTGATCGCCTGGGCGCCCACCCGCGCCGCCGCCGCCCGTCGGCTCGCCGACGCGCTCGCCCGCGCCCGCATCCACGGCCCGGCCACCAACCGGGAGCTGCTGGTCCGTGCGCTGCGCCACCCGGCCTTCCTGGCCGCGGACCTGCACACCGGCTTCCTGGCCGAGCACACGGCCGAACTCACCGCCCCGGACAGCAAGGGCGTCGAACGCGCCGCGCTGGCCGCCGCCCTCGCCGACGCCGCGGGCCGCCGCGGCGCCCTGCCCTCCGGCTGGCGCAACCTGCCCTCCCAGCCGCAGTTCAAGCGCTACCGGGCCGAGGACGGCGCCGAGTCGGCGGTCCGCTACCGGCACACCCGCAGCGGGCTGCTGGCCGAGGACCACCCGGAGGTCGAACTCGTCGAGGCCGCGCCGGACCGGGTCGTGCTGTCCGAGGACGGGCTCCGGCGCACCTACCGCGTCGCCCGGTACGGCGACCGGGTGCACGTCGACACCCCGGCCGGCGGCACCGCGCTCACCGCCCTGCCGCGCTTCCCCGACCCCACCGTCCGCACCGACCCCGGGGCGCTGCTCGCCCCGATGCCCGGCACCGTCGTCCGGGTCGTCGCCGCCGTCGGGGACCCCGTCACCGCCGGCCAGCCGCTCCTGGTGCTGGAGGCGATGAAGATGGAGCACCGCGTCGCCGCCCCGGCCGACGGCACCCTCGTCGAACTGCGCGCCACCCCTGGCCGGCAGGTCGAAACCGGCACCCTGCTGGCCGTTGTCCAGCCCACCGAAGCCTGAGGAAGGACCCGAATGTCCAGCATCGGCAGTCAGCTCCTGGAGACGCCCGAACGCCAGACCCTGCGCCGGGCCGTCGGCGACCTCGGTCGCCGCTACGGGTCCGCCTACTACCTCGCCAAGGCCCGGGCCGGCGAGCCCGCCGAGGAACTGTGGGCGGAGGCCGGCAAGGCCGGCTACCTCGGCGTCAACCTGCCCGTCGAGTACGGCGGCGGGGGCGGCGGCATCACCGACCTCGCCATCGTCCTGGAGGAACTCGGCACCGCCGGCTGCCCGCTGCTGCTGCTCATCGTCTCCCCGGCGATCTGCGGCACCGTGATCGCCCGCTACGGCACCGAGGAGCAGAAGCGCCGCTGGCTGCCCGGCCTGGCCGACGGCAGCCGCAAGATGGCCTTCGGCATCACCGAACCGGACGCCGGGTCCAACGCGCACCGGATCTCCACCGTCGCCCGCCGGGACGGCGACGACTGGGTGCTGACCGGCCGCAAGGTCTTCGTCTCCGGCATCGACCACTCCGACGCGGTGCTGTTCGTGGCCCGCACCGAGGACGCTCGCACCGGCAGGCTGAAGCCCTGCCTGTTCGTCGTCCCGCGCGAGACCCCCGGCTTCGAGTACCGGGCGATTCCGATGGAGATCGTCGCCCCGGAGAAGCAGTTCCAGGTCTTCCTGGACGACGTCCGGCTGCCCGCCGACGCCCTGGTCGGCGACGAGAACGCGGGCCTGCTCCAGCTCTTCGCCGGCCTCAACCCCGAGCGCATCCTCACCGCCGCCTTCTCGCTCGGCCTCGCCCGCCAGGCCCTCGGCAAGGCGGTCGAGTACGCGAAGACCCGCACCGTCTGGTCCACCCCGATCGGAGCCCACCAGGGCCTGGCCCACCCGCTGGCCCAGTGCGCGGTGGAGATCGAGCTGGCCCGGCTGATGACCCAGAAGGCCGGGCTGCTCTACGACGCGGGCGAGGACATCGCCGCCGGGGAGGCCGCCAACATGGCCAAGTACGCCGCCGGCGAGGCCGCCGCCCGTACGGTCGACCAGGCGGTGCAGACCCTCGGCGGCAACGGCCTGACCCAGGAGTACGGGCTGGGCGCGCTGCTGGCCGCCACCCGGGTCGGCCGGGTCGCCCCGGTCAGCCGCGAGATGGTGCTCAACTACGTGGCCCAGCACACCCTCGGCCTGCCCAAGTCGTACTGAGTCACCGAGCCGCACTCAGGTGAGTGAACGCCACGGTGTCGTCCTGACATCCGGTGCGGCGGGCCGAGCCTGCCGCCGCAGGTGAGCAGCCGCGGTTCGGCGCGGTCGGTGGCGCCGTGGACCGGCGCGTCCGGGAAGTCCCGCTTCGGGAACACCCGGACGGAGTCCACGGTGGACACCGCCGTGCGCCGGTCCTCGTGGTCCACCCCGACGGTGCCGTGGGCACCCGGCGCGGTGAGGGCGGCCGGGGCGGCGGTGGCGCGGTGGCGGTGAGCAGCCGGCGGCCGGCGGCAGGGGTGTGGGGTCTCGCGGCGGGGGTGCTCCAGGGGCGGGCGGCCGTGGTGCACACCGTCCTGCCGGGCGCCCCCGGGGACCAACTGCTCCACCCCCGGTTCCCCACAATGGCCGAGCCAGGCCCCTGACTGTCCGTATGCTCCTGAACGCGCCCCGCACCGAATTGCGCACACCGGTTTTGTTGCTGCGTCAACTTCCTTACTGGAGGCTCACCTTGGTGTTCCGAAGCGAGTTCCCCGACGTCCCCGTGGTCGACCTGCCGATCCACGAAGCGGTGCTCGGCGCCGCGGCGAGGCACGGCGACCGTCCGGCCCTGATCGACGGCCTCACCGGCGAGAGCATCAGCTACGCCCAACTCGCCGCCGCCGTCGAGCGGGTGGCCGCCGGGCTGGCCGAGACAGGCGTGCGCCGCGGTGACGTCGTCGCCCTCTTCAGCCCCAACTCGACCGCCTACCCGATGGCCTACTACGGCGCGACCAGGGCCGGCGCCACCGTCACCACGGTCTCCTCCTTCGCCACGCCCGTCGATCTGGCCGGCCAGCTGCGCGACAGCGGCGCCCGCTGGCTGGTCACCGTCTCCGCCTTCCTGCCGACCGCCCGTGCGGCTGCCGAACTGCTCGCCGAACAGGGCCGCCCGCTGGCCGAGATCGTCGTCCTGGACGGCGCCGAGGGCCACCGCTCGATCACCGACCTGCTGGCCGCCACCGGTCCCGCCCCCGAGGTCGCCATCGACCCCGGCGAGGACATCGCCGTGCTGCCGTACTCCAGCGGCACCACCGGCCTGCCCAAGGGCGTGATGCTCACCCACCGCTCGATCGCCACCAACCTCGCCCAGTGCGACGCCCTCTACCGCCCCGCCGAGGGCGAACGGGTGCTCGCCGTCCTGCCGTTCTTCCACATCTACGGACTGGCCGCTCTGCTCAACCAGCCGCTGCGCTGCGGCGCCACCGTGGTCGTGCTGCCCCGCTTCGACCTGGAACAGTTCTGCCACTCGATCCAGGAACACCGGGTGCAGGCGCTGGTGGTCGCCCCGCCGATCGCCCTCGCACTGGCCCGGCACCCGATCGTGGAGCAGTACGACCTCTCCTCCGTCGAGTACCTGCTGTGCGCCGCCGCCCCACTGGACCACGAACTCGCCGACGCCTGCGCCCGGCGCCTGGGCCTGCCGCACCTGCTCCAGGGTTACGGCATGACCGAGCTCTCGCCGGTCACCCACGTCGTCTCCCCGCGCGAGGGCGACCCGCCGCCCGGCTCGGTCGGCCGGATGGTCCCCTCCACCGAGCTGCGGATCGCCGCCCTGGACGGCTCCGACGGCGACCTCGGGCCCGGCGAGCGCGGCGAGCTGCTGATCCGCGGCCCGCAGGTGATGAAGGGCTACTTCGGCCGCCCCTCCGAGACCGCGGCGGTGGTCGACGCCGAGGGCTGGCTGCACACCGGCGACGTCGGCTTCGTGGACGAGCGCGGCTACCTGCACATCGTCGACCGGGTCAAGGAGCTGATCAAGTACAAGGGCTACCAGGTCGCACCCGCGGAGCTGGAGGCCGTCCTGCTCGGCCACCCGCAGATCACCGACGCCGCCGTGATCGGGGTCCCGGACGCCGAGGGAACCGAGTGCCCCAAGGCCTTCGTGGTCCGCGCCCCGGGCAGCGCCCTCACCGCGGAGGAGGTCACCGGGTACGTCGCCGGACACGTCGCCCCGTACAAGAAGGTCCGCGCGGTGGAGTTCGTGGACGCCGTCCCCAAGTCCGCGGCCGGCAAGATCCTCCGCCGTGAGCTGCGCGCCCGTGAGGCCGCGCGCGCCGCCGTCCGCTGACCGGCCGGGGCCCACCCCGGCGGCCGAAGACCGGCGCCCGTCTGTGAGGATCTTCCCGTCGCGCCCCGACGGGGACCCGCCGCGCCCCGACCGGAACAGGAACCGCCCGCCGCCATGACCAGCCACCCCGCCGCCCGCACCCCGCAGCAGGACCGCAGCCGAGCGACCAGGGCCCGGCTGCTCGCGGCGGCCGTGGACTGCCTGGCCGAGCTCGGCTGGCACGGCTCCACCGTCGCTGTCGTCGCCGAGCGGGCCGGGGTCTCCCGGGGCGCCGCCCAGCACCACTTCCCGACCCGCGAGGACCTCTTCACCGCGGCCGTCGAGCACGTCACCGCCGAGCGGCTGGCAGCCGTCCGCGCCCACGCGGACGAACTGCCGGCCGCCGGGCCGGACCGCACCCGGGCCGTGGTCGACATGATCGTGCGCCTCTACACCGGCCCGCTGTTCCGCGCCGCCCTGCACCTGTGGACCGCCGCCGCCACCGAGGAGGCGCTGCGCGAGCGGATCATCGCACTGGAGGGCCATGTCGGACGGGAGGCCCACCGGGCCGCCGTGGAGTTCCTGGACGCCGACGAGAACCGCCCCGGGGTGCGCGAATCGGTGCAGGCCACGCTGGACCTCGCCCGCGGACTGGGCCTCGCCAACCTGCTCACCGACGACAGTCACCGACGTTCCGGAGTGATCCGGCAGTGGGCGGCCGTTCTGGAGAGTACGCTGCGGCCGGTACGCCCATGACGCCCGTACAGCCGGAGCGGCCGGACGCCCCCTGACCAAGGGGTCGCCGGGCGGTCGATGTCCGTGCAGTCTGGAGAAGAACCCCGGCCGGCACGGACCGCGAGGCCCACCCGGCCGGGCACGAGCCGAACCGGGGTGCTGCCTGATCATGCACGGACACGAGTGGGACGCGACCGCCGCCGACCCGGTGCCGGACGATGCCGCGGCACGTCCCGAGGGCGCCCGCCCCGAAGGCCATCGGCTCGTCCCGCTCGCCACGGCGCTGCTCCAGGACGACGGACTGATCCTGCACTGGAGCGAGGACGCCGAGGCCCTGCTCGGCTATTCCGCGGAGGAGGCCGTCGGCAGCTATGCCGCCCGCCTGCTCACCGACGAGTCCGAACGCTCCGAGGTGCTCGGCCTCTTCCAGCGGATCATGAGCAGCAGCGGCTGGTCCGGCGTCTTCCCGGTGCGCCACCGCGACGGCCACAAGGTCGACCTGGAGTTCCGCACCTACCCGATCGCCGGCCCGGCCGGCACCCTGCTGCTGCTCGCCACCGCCTCCGACACCCGCGCCCTGCACGCCGTCGAGGCCGACCTCGCGGTACTGGACGGCATCTTCGGCCGCTCACCGATCGGCATGGCCGTCTACGACACGGAGCTGCGCTACATCCGGATCAACGAGGCGCTGGCCCGGATGAACGGGGTGCCGGTCGCCGCCCACCTCGGCCGCCGGATATCCGCGGTGCTGCCCGGCATCAACAGCACCGAGATCGAGCAGATCATGCGCCAGGTGCTGAGGACCGGCAAGCCCGTCGTGGACGCCCGCTCGCACGGCCGGGTCCCCGGCGATCCCAACCGGGACCACGCCTGGTCCGCCTCCTACTTCCGGCTGGCGGACTCCACCGGCCGGATCTTCGGGGTCTGTTCCTCGATCATCGACGTCACCGAGCGCTTCCAGGCCGAGGCCCGCGCCGCCCGGGCCCAGGAGCGGCTCGCCACCATCGCCGAGGCGACCGCCCGGATCGGCACCACCCTCGATCTCCAGCGCACCGCCGAGGAACTGATCGAGGCCGTCGTCCCGAGGTTCGCCGACTTCGCCACCGTCGACCTGCTGGAGCCGGTGCTGCGCGGCGCCGAGCCCACCGCGATCCCCTCCGACCGGAACGTCACGCTGCGCGCCGTCGCCGTCGGGGAGTCCTACGAGACCGGCCTCGCGCACGCCGTGGACGTGGTCGGCGAGGCCTCCGAGTACGCCCCCGACCGCAGCTACACCCAGTGTCTGCGCAGCGGGAAGCCGCTGCTGCGCGCCTACGTGGACGAGGACGTGCTGCGCGGACTGGTCTCCAGCGAGGACCGGGTGGCCCCCGGGATGGCGGCGGGCATCCACTCGTACCTGATGGTGCCGATCACCGCCCGGGGCATGGTGCTCGGCGGCTCCGAGTTCATCCGAATGCGCAACCTCGAGCCGTTCACCGCCGCCGACGTCGCCCTCGCCGAGGAACTGGTCGCCCGCACCGCGCTGGCGCTCGACAACGCCCGGCTCTACCGCCGCGAGCGGGAGACCGCGCTCACCCTCCAGCGCAGCCTGCTGCCGCAGGAGGTGCACCGCACCCTCGGCCTGGAGATCGCCTACCGCTACCTGCCCAGCAGCGTGGTCAGCGAGGTCGGCGGCGACTGGTTCGACGTGGTGCCGCTGTCCTGCGGGCGGGTCGCCCTGGTGGTCGGCGACGTGATGGGCCACGGCATCCGGGCCGCCGCCACGATGGGCCAGCTGCGCACCGTCGCCCGGACCCTCGCCACCCTCGACATGCCGCCCGAGCAGGTCCTCACCCGACTGGACGAGACCGCCTCCGGAATCGGCGAGGGCCAGTTCGCCACCTGCATCTGCGCGGTGTACGACCCGCTGGAGCGCACCGTCCAGGTCGCCTCGGCCGGCCACCTGCCGCCGGTCCGGGTCGCCCCCGACGGCACCGCCGCCAGGGTGGAGGTGCCGCCCGGGGTGCCGCTGGGCGTCGGCGGGGTGGCCTTCGAGTCGATCGAGTTCACCATTCCCGAGGGCGGCATGGTCGCGCTCTACACCGACGGCCTGGTCGAGCGGCGCGGCCAGGACCTGGACGCCGGGATCGACCTGCTCGCCCGCACCCTGGCCGGACCCGGCCGGACCCTGGAGGAGAGCTGCGACGCCGTTCTCGGGGCGCTGGTCACCGACGGCACCGAGGACGACATCGCGATGATCATGGCCCGGGTGCTGCCGCTGCCCGCCGACCGGATCGCCGCCCTGCCGCTGTCCGGCGGCGGCCGGCTGCCCGGCAGGGCCCGCCGCTTCACCCGCGCCACCCTGGAGGCCTGGGGCCTGTCGGCGCTCACCGACTACGCGGAGCTGCTGGTCAGCGAGCTGGTCACGAACGCTCTGCTGCACGCGGACGCGCCGCGCCGGCTGCGGCTGTTCCGCGACCGGGTGCTCACCGTGGAGGTCTCCGACGCCGGCGGCCAGACCCCGCAGCTGCGCCCGTTCGCCGAGCAGGACGAGGGCGGGCGCGGCATGTTCCTGGTCAGTGAGCTGGCCCAGCGCTGGGGCACCCGGCTCACCCGGGACGGCAAGGTGGTCTGGGCCGAGCTGGAGCTGCCCTTCGGGGCCTCCTAGAGAACGATCGTTCCGCAGACGAGAACGGCCGTTCCCGCTGGGGGAACGGCCGTTCTTGTGTGCCCTTACGCGTCGACCTTCGGCTGCGCGGTCGGCGCGTCGACCACGCCGTCCGCCGCGGCCGCCGGCTCGGCCTTCGGGTCGGACAGCCCTCGCAGCAGCCGCCAGGCCATCACGGCCGCACCGACCAGCAGGACGGCGGCCAGCAGCCCGGCGTTGTTCATGCCGTGGACGAAGGCCTCCCGGGCGCTCGCCAGCAAGGGCCCTGCGAGCTCCGGCGGCAGGCCCTGCGCCGCCTCGACGGCCGAGCCCAGGGATTCGCCGGCCCGGGCGGCGGCCGCCGGGTCGGTCCCGGCCGGGACCGAGAGCCCGCTCGCGTAGATCGAGCCGACCACCGAGCCCACCAGCGCGATGCCGAGCGCGGTGCCCAGCTCGTACGCCGTCTCCGAGACCGCCGAGGCGGCGCCGGCCTTGTCGGCCGGCGCGGCGCTCAGCACCAGGTCCGCACCGAGCGTGTAGACCACGCCCTCGGCCGTCCCGACCAGCAGGAAGGAGGCGGCGAGCAGCAGGTAGGCGGTGTCCTGCGCCAGCCAGCCGAGCACGCCCACGCCCAGACCCATCGCCAGCAGACAGGCCGTCAGTGCCTTGCGGGCGCCGAAGCGCCGGGCGATCAGGGCGGTCAGCAGGCCGCCGACCACCGAGCCCGCGAAGGCCGGCAGCTCCGCCAGGCCCGCCTGGAGCGGCTGGTAGCCGCGGACCAGCTGGAGGTACTGCGAGACCACGAAGATCACGCCGGAGAGCCCGACCAGGGAGATCAGCGAGGCCGAGACGGCCGCCGTGAACCGCCGGTCGCGGAACAGCCGGACGTCGAGCAGCGGGGTCTCCAGCCGCAGCTGGCGGCGGACGAAGACGAACAGCGCCGCGGCGCCCAGCACGAAGGCGGTCGGCACGTCCCAGCGGTCCACGCCGTGTGCGGCGGCCTCCTTGATCGCGTACACCACGCCGATCACGCCGGCCATCGACAGCAGCACGCTCAGCACGTCCCAGCGGCCCGGCGTCGGGTCCTTGGACTCCGGCAGCAGCCAGGCGCCGGACACCAGCAGCAGGATCAGCACCGGGATGTTCAGCAGGAACACCGAACCCCACCAGAAGTGCTCCAGCAGCACTCCGCCGACCACCGGTCCGAGGGCGGCGCCGGCGGTGGCGGCCGCGCCCCAGATGCCGATCGCGGTGGCCCGCTCCCGGTCGTCCGGGAAGAGGCTGCGGATCAGCGACAGCGTGGAGGGCATGATCGTCGCCCCGGCCACGCCGAGCAGTGCGCGGGCCAGGATCAGCCAGCCGGGGCTCGGCGCGTAGGCGGCCAGCAGCGAGGCGGCGCCGAAGGCGGTGGACCCGGCCAGCAGCAGCTTCTTGCGGCCGATCCGGTCGCTCAGGGCGCCCATGCTGACCAGCAGGCCGGCCAGCACGAAGGAGTAGGAGTCGCCGATCCAGAGCAGCTGGGTGCCGCTGGGGCGCAGCGTCTCGCTGATCGACGGGATGGCGAGGGAGAGGACGGTCGCGTCCAGGGCGACCACGGTCACGGCCAGGACGAGGACGGCGAGGCCGGTCCAGCGCTGGCGGGCGGTCAGGGTGTTCATGGTTTATCGGTGTCCGGCCTGTGGTCGGAGGTGCTGTGGGCAGTGGGAACGGGGGTATGGGCGTCCGGTCTGCGCAGCGCGCCGCCGAGGAACAGCTCGGCGAGCGAGAAGGCGGCGTCGCGCGGGGCGAGCCGGCCGTCCTGGATGGACCAGCCGACGCCGGCCACCAGGTCGAAGAAGGCCTCGCTCAGCCAGGCGGCGCTCAGCTCGATGCGGAACACGCCCTGCTGCTGGCCGCGCAGGAAGAGCGCGTGCAGCCGGGCGATCTGCACCTCCCAGAGGTCGTTGATGTCGTCGTGCTCGTAGAGCTGGTTCTCGCCGGCCAGGAAGGCGCAGAGCATGGCGTCCGGGACGGAGGCGTCCACCAGGCGGCGCAGCGCGGCCTCGGCGTCGCCCTGCTCGACCTCGGCGGTGTCCAGTGCGGCGGCGAACCGGCGCAGCCCGAGTAGGCCGACCTCGCGGATCAGGGCGTCGCGCCCCGGGAAGAGCCGGTGCAGCGTGGCGCGGCTGATGCCGGCGGCGCGCGCGATCTCGTCCAGGTGGGCGGTCGGGCGGCGGGAGAGCACGCCGACGGCGGCTTCCAGGACGGTGTCGCGATCGGTGGCCATGGACCGAGTTTAATCCATGTGAGACATCAATGTCTCATTCTTTTGTTCGAGCTCTCAAATGATGCGCAGGATCTCGGTGGCCGGGCAGCAAAAAACCGGGGACGGTGGGTACCGTCCCCGGTCTTCGGGGTGCCGCGCTCCCGGCCGCTGCGGGGCCGCGGCGGTTCAGCTCTGGTTGTAGAAGCCGGTGTCGTCCATCGGGCGGTCGATCACCATGACCTCGACGTCGGCCGGGGTGAGCAGGAAGACCCTCCGGGCGATCCGCTCGATGCCGCCCCGGGTGCCGAAGATCAGCCCGGAGGCGAAGTCGACCATGCGCTTGGCCTCGGCCTCCTCCATCTCGGTGAGGTCCATGACCACCGGGATGCTCGCCCGGATGTGCTCACCGACCGTCCGGGCCGCCTCGAAGCCCGTCGGCCGCAGGGAGACGATCTTCGTGGGCGCGGTGGCGGCCGGAGCCGTCTCCTGTTCGACCCACTCGTCGTCGTACACCGCGGCCGGGTAGTTCCCCGAGGGCATCAGCCACCCGTTGTGGTGCTCGTCGCGAAGTGCTCCCATGCCGCGCCTCCCTGCCTCGTCCCGTCCTGGTCCCCCGGGGGCGCGTGCCGTTCTTGACACGTCATCCACTCGTCGGAACTGTCCGAGTATCGCACTGTTCACCGGTCCCGTGCCCGCTCGCAACCCCCGTACGAGTCGTGCCGCGCCGGAAACCCGGGCGAACCCGGGCACTCCCACTGACGCGGCGCAGCGCCGTACGGTTGCGCGCGTTGACCTTATCGGTCGCGGTCACTGCGTAATTGACCTTCTGTCAACAATGCGGAAACGATTTCACCCGCCGCGTCACTCGCCGGTCGAGCCGTCGACCAATTCGCGCAGAAGATCCGCGTGGCCGTTGTGTCGCGCGTACTCCTCGATCATGTGGGTGAGGATCCAGCGCAGCGTCACCGGCTCGCCGCGGCGCAGGTTCCTGCCGACGGTGTCCAGCGGCAGGCCGGCCGCGGCGCGCCGGGCGGCCTCGACCTCGGCGTGCCAGGTGGCGAAGTCGGCCGCGACGTCGGCGGTGTCGACGTCGTCGAAGTCGCCGTCCTCGTTCTCCTTGGTCCAGAAGTGCCCGGCGGTGATCTCCTGGCCGAGCAGGACGGACTGGAACCAGTACTGCTCCACCTCGGCCATGTGCCGGACCAGGCCCAGCAGCGAGAGGTTTGACGGCAGGACGGAGCGCAGCCGCAGCTGGTCGTCGGTCAGGCCCTCGCACTTGAGCGCGAGCGTACTGCGGTGGTAGTCGAGGAAGGCGGTCAGGGTGACGGCCTCGTCGGCCGTCATCGGCGGGTCCACCCGCGGAGCCTGTTCGGTCATGCGCGCCATCCTGGCGTCCGGCCGCGCACGGGCGCGAACGATTTTGCGTCGCGGGGCCGAAGTGGCCGGCTCGGGCCGGTTCAGCCGGCCGTCGCCCGGCGGCGGGTCCGGGCCGTCCGCCACAGGCCCACCACGCTGCCCAGCACCAGCAGTGTGATCACCCCCGCCGACAGCAGGAAGGCCGCCGAGCCCGGTCGGCCCGCGCTGGCCGCCGCCGTGACGTACACCGCGGTGGTCGGCACCACGCCGATCGCGGTGGCCAGGACGAAGGGCAGGAAGCGGACCCCGGAGAAGGCCGCGCCGTAGTTGGCCGCCTGGAACGGCATGCCGGGCAGCAGCCGCAGCACCAGCACGCTGCGGAAGCCCTGCTCGGTGAACCGCCGGTCCAGCGCCCCGAGCACCTTCCCGCGCAGGTGCGGGCGCAGCGCCTCGCGGCCGAGGCCCCGGCCGAGCACGAAGGCCAGGGCGGCGCCCACCGTGGTGCCGAGCACCGCCAGCAGCACGCCCTGCTGGATGCCGAGCAGCAGCCCGGCCGCGGCGTTCAGGGCCGGCCGGGGCACGAAGGCGAGCGTCCCCACCGCGTAGACCAGGGCGAACAGCGGGCCGAACCAGTACCCCGGCATCCGGTCCGCCAGCCCGCCGGACAGCAGTTCCGTCGGGCTCCACAGCAGCAGCGACCCGGCGGCCGCCGCGAGCACCACCACCAGCAGCGCGAACCGCCACCAGGGGGAGCGCGGCGCGACGGCAGACGTCTGCGGCACGGCGGGCGGCGCGGGAACGGTCGCGACGGGCGGTGCGGGAACGGCATCGGGCTCGAACACCGCCCGAGCCTAACCGGCGCCCCGACCCCGCCCACTCCCCGGGCCCGGTCGGGGAGCGGGCCCGGGCGCCGCCGGGGGAGTGGGCCCGGTTTGTGTGCCGCTACCGCCGGCCCGGTCCGGCCCCGGGTGCCCCCGGGGCCGACGGGCATCGGGTCGACCTCCGGGAGCGGGGGTTCACCTCGGTCGGGCGAGGAATCCCAGCAGGCGTTGCCACGAGTCCCGGGCCGCCTCGGCGTGGTCGACCGCGGCGAGTTCGAAGAAGTTGTGCGGTGCGCCCGGATAGCCGACGAACTCGTGGGGGCAGTCGGCCGCGGTGAGTGCCGCGTCGAAGGCCTCGACGGTGGCCGCCGGGATGTGCTCGTCGGCGCCGCCCCAGAAGGCGAGGATCGGGGCGGTCAGTTCCCCGGCCAGCTGGGTGGGTCCCGGGGCGCCGTTGATGGCGTCGGGGTAGCCGTAGTAGCCGACCGCGCCGGCCAGGCCGAAGCGCGGGGCGGCGGTGCGGAAGGCCTGCCGGCCGCCGAAGCAGAAGCCGAGCGCGACCACCTCGTCGGGCCCGTCGGCGCGCAGCCGTTCCAGTGCGGCGGTGATGTCGGCGTCCAGGCCCTCGGGGGTGAGCGCGAGGAGGTGGGGGAGCAGGTTCGGCATTTCGCCGAATTCCGCCGGGCGCTTTTCCGGGGAGGCTCCGGCGGTACGGCCGTAATAGTCGAGGACGAGGGCCGGGTGGCCCTGTTCGGCGAGCCGGGCGGCGGTCTGCCGGTAGAACGGGGACAGGCCCTTGTTGTCCGGCAGGAGGAGCACGCCCGGTCCGGTGACGACCTCCGGGCGGGCCAGGAAGGCGCCGAACCGGGTGCCGTCGGCCGAGGTCAGGGTGAGGGGGGCGGCCTCGGCCAGCGGCCACAGGGCGGGGCTGAAGGCGGGTGGGGCGGCGTCCGGGTCGTAGCACACGGGGAATCCCTCTCGCGGAGCGCGAAAACCGCCGGACGCGGTCGCGCCCGGCGGTTCGAGACTTTAGCGGGAAATTCCTCGGTAATTCGGCATCATATCGTGGAGAGATCTTTTCCGGAAGGCTTTTCCGGTGACGTTGCGATCACGTTTTCGCCGCCGGAGTTCCGTTCGGTCAGCCGCAGCGCCCCGGCGCTCAGCAGCAGGGCGAAGGCGAGCGCGGTGACCAGTCCGAAGGAGACGGTCAGCGAGGTGGCCTGGGCGAGGGCGCCGATGACCGCGGGGGCGATCAGCCCGGAGGTGTAGGTGACGGTGGCGACGCCCGCGATGGCCTGGCTGGGGTTGGTGCCGATCCGGCCGGCCGCGGCGAAGGCGAGCGGGACGATCACCGCGATGCCGACACCGATGAGGGCGAATCCGGGGATGGCGAGCGCCGGGCTGTCGGCGGCGACCACCAGCAGGCCGCCGACGGTGGCGACGGCGCCGCCGATGCGGGTGGTGCGGACGGCGCCGAGGCGGCGGATCGCGGCGTCCCCGGCGAGCCGGCTGACTGCCATGGTGAGCGAGAAGGCGGTGTACGAGGCGGCGGCGACGGTGGCCGAGGCGCCGGTGACGTCCCGCAGGTAGACGCCGCTCCAGTCCATCGAGGCGCCCTCGGCGAAGACCGCGCAGAAGCCGACCAGTCCGATCACCAGCGAGCTGCGCGGCGGCAGGGCGAACCGTGGCGGCTCCTCCGCGCCCTCGTGCGCCCGGATGTCGGGCAGGCCGCGGCAGACGGGCTGGGCGAGCGCGAGCAGGACGAGCGCGGTGACGGCCAGCTGGAGCCGGGCGTCGAGGTCCAGGTGGGCGGCGAGGATGCCGAAGGGGGAGGCCAGCAGGCCGCCCGCGCTCCACATGCCGTGCAGGCCGGACATGATCGAGCGGCCGAGCCGCTCCTCGATCTCCACGCCCTGGGCGTTCATCGCGACGTCCGCCATCCCGGCCGTGGCGCCGTACACCAGCAGCGCCGCGCACAGCACCGGCAGTGAGGGGGCGAGCGCGGGCAGGGCGAGGGCCAGGCACCAGAGCGAGATCAGCCCGCGCACCGCGGCCCGGCCGCCGTAGCGGTGCACGAAGCGGCCGGCCAGCGGCATGGCGAGGGAGGAGCCGATGGCGGGCATGACCAGGGCCAGGCCGAGCTGGCCGGCGGAGAGGTGGAGGCGGTCCTGGATCCACGGGATGCGGGTGACGAAGCTGCCGCTGACGGCCCCGTGCACGCAGAAGACCAGGGCGATGCTCGCCCGGGCCCGGCGCGGTGCGGTCAGCGGCTCCGGCGGTGGTGGTGCGGTGGTTCCGCTCATGGGGTGTTTCCCTCCCGGTCGCGCGGTGCGGGGCGCGACGTGCCCTGTGGGTGGCCCTGTCGGCAGTCAAGCAGCATGTGGTGCGTCCGGCCCGCGCGGCGGGGACGGCCGTCCGGCGGCCGGGCCGACCGGCTGGCCGTCCGGACGGTTCGATAAATTATCAGGAAGGGATCCTGATAGAAACACTCTGGAAGGATGAGCTGCCATGACCACCGCGCGTACGGCCACGCCGAGCACCGCCCGGGCGATCAACGACCGGCTGGCACTCAACCTCCTGCTCGAACAGGGCCCCCTGACCGCGACCGAGCTGCGCGGCCTCACCGGCCTGTCCCGGCCGACCGTCGCCGACCTGCTCGAACGCCTCCAGCGCACCGGCCTGGTGGCCGTCGTCGGCGAGCGCGGCGAACAGCGGCGCGGCCCCAACGCCCGGCTCTACGCACTGGTCGCCTCCCGGGCCCACCTCGCCGCCTTCGACGTCCGCTCCGGCGGCGTCAGCCTGGTCGTCGCCGACCTGGCCGGGCGCAGCCTCGCCGTCGCCGAGGTTCCGGTCGAGGGCGACGGCGGGCCGGACACCGCCGGGGCGATCGTGGCCACCCTGCTGGAGGCCGCGCGCGGCGCCGGCGTCGAGCGGCTGCACACCGTCGCGGTCGGTGCCCCCGGGCTGGTCGACCCGGCCACCGGGAGGCTGCAGAGCACCGGCAAGCTCCCCGCCTGGCACGCCGAACTCCTCGCCGCGCTGCGGCAGTTGCCCGGCACCGAGGTGATCCTGGAGAACGAGGTCAACCTGGCCGGGCGGGCCGAGTACCGGGTCGGCGCCGCGCGCGACCGCGACACCTTCGTGCTGCTCTGGCTGGGCCACAGCGTCGGCGCCGCGGTGATCCTGGACGGGCGGCTGCGCCGGGGCTTCTCCGGCGGCACCGGCGAGATCTGCTTCCTGCCCGTCCCCGGCACCGTCGGCCTGCCCAGTGCCGACAGCTGCGAGGGCGGCTTCCACGGCCTGGTCGGCAGCGCCGCGATCTGCGCGCTGGCCCGCGCCCACGGACTGCCTGCCGACCCGGCGGGGGACGCCGCCGCTGCGGAGGCCGCCGTACGGGCCGCCCTGGCGGCCGGCGCGGCGGGCGAGGCCTTCCTGGACGAGCTGGCCGAGCGGATCGCGATCGGCGCGGCGGGCGTCTGCGTGGTGCTGGACCCCGGCTGCGTGGTGCTCGGCGGCGAGATCGGCCGGGCCGGCGGTCCCGAGCTGGCCGGCCGGGTCGAGCGGCGGCTGGCCCGGCTCTCCCCGTTGAGCACCGAGGTGCGGGCCGGTACGGCGGGTGGTGGTGCGGTGCTCGCCGGGGCGGTGCTCACCGCCGGGGACGCGGTGCGGCGCGACCTCTTCGGCGAGCCGTGACCGCCTTTGCGTGATCACCCGCGCCGTCCGTACGGCAGGATGGCGCAAGGGGGCACCTGCCTCCGGATCTCGAACCACCGTCAGGAGACGCACATGGGCCAGCCCGAGGTGCCGGCCAACCCGTACCGCATCGGCGAGGCCGCGGCGCTGCTCGGCGTCAGCGCCGACACCATGCGGCGCTGGGTGGACGCCGGGCGGGTCGCCGCCGCACGGGACGAGCACGGGCACCGGATCATCCCGGGCGCCGAACTCGCCGCCTTCGCCCGGGAGCTGGCCCGGCCGGAGAACGCCGAGGTGGAGGGCCGGCCGTCCTCGGCCCGCAACCGCTTCCCGGGGATCGTCACCGGCGTGGTGCTCGGCGACGTGGCCGCGCAGGTGGAGATCCAGGCCGGGCCCTTCCGGGTGGTGTCGCTGATCAGCCGGGAGTCGGCGGAGGAGCTGAACCTGGTCCCCGGTGCACCCGCCACGGCGGTCATCAAGTCCACCAATGTGATGATCGAGCGGCGCTGACGCCCCACCGAGGAATCCCCGAGCGACCCGGAACAACACGACTCCCCGAGCTGGCCGGAACGACGCCGGACGACCCGGAACGAAGCGGAACCGAACGAGAGGCCCGGATGCCACCGCCGCACCTGCCGACCACCCAGAGCGCCGTGCTCGCGATCGAGGCCGTGGCCGGCCGGCACGGCCGCACCGTCCGCGCCCAGCACGACATCGGCCGCGACCGGACCTTCGCCGGGCTGGTCGGCCCGGCCGGTCCGGATGATCTGGACGGGGAACCGGACGCCATCCCGCACGAGGCGCTGCTGGAGTTCGACGGCCGCCCCGCCGTCACCGTCCGGCTGTTCACCCACGACGAGGTCACCGTGACCGTCGAGGGCATCGCCTTCGACGTCGACCGCGACCGCGTCCCCGGTTTCCTGAACGCCGTCTGGTCCGACCTCGTGCACGTCAAGGTGCGCACCTTCCCACCGTCCACCACGCTGATCGTCACCGTCCCGGGGGAGCCGAGCCACCGCGAGGCCATCGGCGTCCACGACCTCACTCCCTGGCTCGCCGGAAGGATCCGTTGAACGCCGTCGCCAAGCCGCTCGCCGTCGCCCACCGCGGCGACCCGTACCGCTTCCGTGAAAACACCCTGCCCTCCGTGGAGTCCGCGCTGGCCGCCGGGGCCGACGCCGTCGAGGTGGACGTCCAGCTCACCCGCGACCGGGTGCCCGTCCTGCTGCACGACCGCACCCTGGAGCGGCTCTGGGGCGACCCGCGCCCGATCGACCGGGTCACCGCCGAACAGCTGGAGGAGCTGCGACGGGGCCCGCTCGCCGTCCCCACCCTGGCCGAGGCGGTCAAGGCGGTGGCCGCCGTCGAGGGCCGCCGGCTGCTGATCGACCTGGACGACCCCGGGCCGGCCGCCGCCACCTGGTCGGTGGTCACCGGGCTCGGCGCCGAACGGGCGGTCGCCTTCTGCGGCCCCGTCAGCGCCATGCTCGCGGTGCGCGAGCTGAGCCCGGACGCCGAGATCGCGCTCACCTGGAAGCAGCCCCGGATGCCCGTGCGCGCCCTGCTGGACGACCTGCGCCCGCGCTACCTCAACCCCCCGTTCGGCCTGGTCACCCCCGAGTTCACCGCCGCCGCGGCGGACGAAGGGCTCGCCGTCTCCACCTGGACGGCCGACCTGCGCCGCACGATGCGCCGACTGCGCGACACCGGCGTCGCGTCCATCACCTCCAACCGGGTCGGCGTCCTGCGCTCGGTGCTGGACGGCCGCCGGTGAGCGTGCCCGCGCCGGGACCGGTCCTCGGGCAGCGGGCGCTCGGCCGGGCCCTGCTGGCCCGTCAGCACCTCCTCGCCCGCACCGACCTGGCACCCGCCGCGCTGATCCACCACCTCGGCGGGCTCCAGGCCCAGGCCGCACCCCAGCCGCCGTACCTCGGCCTGCTCGCCCGGCTCGACGGCTTCACGCCCGAGCAGCTGAGCGCGCTGATCGAGCAGCGGGCGGTGGTCCGGATCGCCCTCCAACGCGGCACCATCCACCTCGTCACCGCCGAGGACTGCCTGACGCTGCGCCCGCTGCTCCAGCCGATGCTGGACCAGGCACTGCGGACCACCTACGGCAAACGGCTCACCGGGCTGGACCTGGACGCGCTCGTTGCCGAGGCCCGCGCACTGGTGGAGGAGGAGCCGCGCACCTTCCAGCAGCTCGGCGCGCTGCTCGCCGCCGGCCGCCGGGACCGCGACCCGGCCGCCCTCGCCCAGGCCGTCCGCTGCCGGCTGCCGCTGGTGCAGGTCCCGCCGCGCGGGCTGTGGGGGCGCGGCGGCCCGGCCGCCCACACCACCGCCGAGGCCTGGCTCGGCCGCCCGCTCGACCCGTCGCCCAGCCCGGACGACCTGGTGCTGCGCTACCTCGCCGCCTTCGGCCCGGCCTCCGCGGCGGACCTCCGCAAGTGGTGCGGCCTGGCCGGCCTCGCCCCGGTGCTGCGGCGGCTCGCACCACGGCTGCTGGCCCTCCGGGACGAGCAGGGCCGGCAGCTGTACGACCTGCCCGAGGCACCCCGTCCGGACGCGGACACCCCGGCGCCGGTGCGGCTGGTCGCCCCGTTCGACAACCTGCTGCTCTCGCACGCGGACCGCACCCGGGTGCTGCCCGAGGAGCACCGCGGCCGGGTGATGACACAGAACGGCATCGTGCACGGGACGCTGCTGGTGGACGGGCTGGTCGCCGGGACCTGGCGGCTGACCGGCGAGCGGGAGGTGGCCGTCGTCCCCTTCGCGCCGCTGTGCCGGGCCGACCGGCAGGCGGCGGAGGCCGAGGCGGAGCGGGTGCTGGCCTTCGCGGGGGCAGGTGACGAAGGCGCGGTGCGGTTCGAGGCACCCCAGTAGCTCGTTCGGGTGTTCGCGGCCGGTCCGGCGGGCAGCCCGCCGGAACCTCTGTTGAGCTGGGGCGGTTCGGAATCATCGACGACCCCCGGCGGAGGTGGCCGTGTCCGCGGAGCACGCGCCCGACGAGCGACGGCAGCCGGACCGGCGCAGGCCGTACCTGATGCTGCCGCCCGGGCTGCGGCAGGCGGCGGCCTGGTCGGCGGCGGTGATCCTGCTGATCGCCGTCGCCTCGCTGGTGGTCTTCGCGCTGGTCGAACTGCGGGCCGCGACCGTGCCGTTCGTCCTGGCACTGCTCGGGACCTCGCTGCTCCACCCGGTGGTGCCCTGGCTGGTGCGCCGGGGCGTCGGACGGGGCCTGGCCGCCGGGCTGACCTGCACGGTGCTGGTCGCCGCGGTCGGCGGGGTGATCTCCCTGCTGGTCAACTCCCTGGTGCACAGCGCCCCGCAGATCGCCGCCTCGCTCCCGGAGGCCGGGCGGCGGTTGTCCGTCTGGCTCGGCCCGTTCGGGGCGAAGATCCAGCACGCGCTGGGCAACGCCAAGGGCGAGACCAATTCGCTGGTCTCCACCCTCACCAACGGCGTGCTCTCCGGGCTGGGCCTGCTCACCCAGCTGGTCACCGGCGGGGTGCTGGCGCTCGCCCTGGTGTTCTTCTTCCTCCGGGACGGCCACCGTACCGGCGACGCCATCCGCTCCTACCTGTCCGAGCGCAGCGCCACGACCGTGATCGCCTGTGCCGAGCGGGCCTTCGACGCGATGGCCGGGTACATGCGCGGCACCACCCTGATCGCCCTGATCGACGCGGGCTTCATCACCATCGGCCTGGTCGCCCTCGGGGTGCCGGGCGCGCCCGGGCTCGGCGCACTGGTCTTCATGGGCGCGTACATCCCGTTCGTCGGCGCCTTCCTGTCCGGCTCGGCGGCCGTCCTGGTGGCCCTCGCCGACGGTGGCCTGGGCACCGGCCTGTGGGCCCTCGGCGTGGTGCTCGCGGTGCAGATGATCGAGGGCAACATCCTCCAGCCGGTCATCCAGAGCCGGACGGTCGAGTTGCATCCGGCCACCATCATGGTCGCCGTGGTGGCCGGCGCCGGGATCGCCGGGATCATCGGCGCCCTGCTCGCCGTCCCGGTCTGCGCCGCCGGGATGGGCGTCGTCTCCGTCCTGCGTGGTGACCCGGGACGGGCGACGGCGGCGGGGGAGTAGGGCGGGTTCGGCAGTCCGGGCGGTCCGGAGGCGCGGGCGGGGGACACCGGGGAGACGCGATGTCGTGACGCCGAACCGGGTTGCCGGGGTGGGGGCGGCATGCGACACTAAAGCGACGCAAGTCGCGATAGTGCTGGGGAGGGGTCGCATGGAACTGATCGAGGTCGCCGAGTCGGGGGCCGGGCCGTACGGGGTGGCCGTGGGGCCCGACGGGGGTGTCTGGTTCACGCTGGTGCACAGCGGGGAGGTCGGGCGGCTGGGCCCGGACGGGACGGTGGAACGCCATGACCTCGGTGCTCCGGAGTGCGGGCCGGCGGTGATCGCGGCGGGGCCGGACGGGGCGCTGTGGTTCAGCCGGATGCGGGACCACCGGATCGGGCGGATCACGGCGGACGGGGAGGCGGGCTCGTTCGGGCTGCCGACGGGGAACGCCGGGCCGTACGGGATCGCGGCCGGGCCGGACGGTGCACTCTGGTTCACCGAGTTGAACGCGAACCGGGTCGGACGGATCACCGTCGACGGCCGGGTGACGGAGTACCCGCTGCCGATCGCCGGGGCCTTCCCGTCGCTGATCGCCGCGGGCCCGGACGGCGCGCTGTGGTGCACGCTCAACCAGGCGGACGCGGTGGCGAGGGTCGGTACGGACGGCGAGGTGACCGTCCACCGGCTGCCCACCGAGGGCACCGCGCCGGTCGGGATCACCGCCGGGGCGGACGGCGCGCTCTGGTACGTCGGCATCGGCGGCGGGCTGGTCGGGCGGATCACCGTGGACGGGGAGGTGGCGGAGCACCCGCTGGCCGACCGCTCGGCCAGGCCGCACGCGATCGCGGCCGGACCGGACGGCCGGCTCTGGTTCACCGAGTGGGGCGCGGGCCGGATCGGGGTGCTCAGCCCGGACGGGCGGCTCGACGGCCACCCGGTCCCGGGCGAGGGCGCCGAGCCGCACGGCATCGCCGTCGCCCCGGACGGCACCGTGTACGCCGCGCTGGAGCGCGGGCAGATCGCCAGGCTGGACGCTCAGGGCTGACGGCGCAGCAGCTCCTCCAGGTCGGCGAGCAGGCCGAGGGCGGCGGCCCGGTCGGGGACCGGCTCGGGGGCCGGGGAGCGTTCGGCGATCACCCGCAGGGCGGCGGCGGCCTGGCGGGCGAACATGGCCAGCAGGTCCAGCCCGGGCAGGCCGGCGCGGGCCTGCGGGGCCGGGTCCAGCACCTCCAGCACGCCGAGCACCCGGCTGCCGTGGGTGAGCGGCGCGGCCATCAGGGCGGTCGGGACGTACGCGGTGGACTCGGCGAAGTCCCGGTCGAAGGTGCGGTTGGCGCCCAGGTCGTCCACCACCATCGGCTCGCCCGAGGCGGCCACCCAGCCGGCGATCCCCCGGCCGGCCGGGAACCGGCGGCCCACCAGCGACTCCTCGCCGCGCCCGGAGACGGCCTGGAAGACCAGCTCCCCGGCCTCCTCGTCGAGCAGGCACACCGAGCCGGCCTGGGCGCCGAAGATCGCCCGGGCGACGTCCACCACGGACTGGAGCAGCTCGCGGGCCAGTGGGTCGACGGCGGGGTCAGTGCTGAGGGTCATCGGGCGCCTCCGGGGTGGGGGTGGAAGGGACCTGGACGTTGGCCGCGGTGAGGTAGAGCGCGCTCTTCAGCTGGAAGGTCGTCAGCCGCGGTTGCCGGGACAGGATGCGGGCGCAGAGCCCGGCCACGTACGGGGTCGCGAAGCTGTTGCCGGTGGTGCGGATGGTGGCGCCGCCGAGCCAGGGCACCCGGACGTTCTGGCCGGGGGCGAAGAACTCCACCGGGGGCGCCGGGTTGTACAGGTGCAGCTCCGGATCCTCCTCCTGGTGGCTGCCCACCGAGATCACCGAGGAGAACCGCCACGGATAGCTCTCCACCGGGGTGTTGTGGGCGGAGGCGACGATCGCGGTGCGGGCGAAGAAGGCGTCGTCGGCGATCGCGTGCAGCTCCTCCAGGAAGCGGGTCCGGGTGGTGGAGAGGCTGAGGTTGACCACGTCGAAGCCCTGCCCGACGGCCCAGCGCAGCCCGGCGATCAGCATGTCGCCGGTGCCGGTGAAGCGCTCGCCGAGGACCCGGACGCTGTAGAGCTCGCAGTCCGGGGCGGTGCGGCGGATGATGCCCGCGCAGGCGGTGCCGTGCCCGCAGGTGTCACCGGTGGTGTCGGGTCGGACGGCGAGCTCCCGGGTGACCGGGTCCTTGACCACCGCCCAGGAGCCCTGCAGGGGCCCGACGAGTGGGTGGTCGGGCTCGACCCCGGAGTCGACCACGCAGACCCGCACGCCCTTGCCGGTGCCCGCGCTGCCGTCGGCGAGGCGGTCGGCGAGCACCGGGAGCTCCGCGGGGGTGCGGTCGCGCAGGCTCCAGGTGAGGCCGGCCCGGCCGTTCACCGGGTGCCCCCGAGCCGCTCGGCGCGCCGCACGCCCGGCAGGTGGCCCTTGGCGGCGAACCGGTCCCGGGCGGTGGCGGCGGCCACCGCGGCCTCGGCGGGGCGGTCGAGCAGCAGCAGGGCGTGCGCCCGGTCGAGCGCGGTCAGCGCCTGGAGCAGCAGCGACTCGGTGGCCCCGGCGGCGGCCAGGGCGGCGGCGGTCAGGTCCAGTGCCGGTGCGGCCTCGCCCCGGGCGGCGGCGAGCCGGCCGCGCAGCGCGTCCAGCTCGACCGCGAGCACCGGGGGCAGCGGGGCGACGGCGTCCGCGCCGTCCAGGTGGCGGGCGGCCTGGGCCGGGCGGTCGGTGTCCAGCAGGACCCGGGCGGTGGTCAGGGCGAGGCGCGGCAGCGGGGCGGCGCTGCCCTGGTGGCGGGCGATCTCGGCGGCGTCGGCGAGCAGGTCCAGCGCCTGGCCGCTCTGCCCGAGCGCGGCCGCCGCCTGGGCGGTCAGCGCGGGCAGTGCGACCATCGCCTCGGCCAGCGACAGTTCCCCGGCCAGGCCGTTCGCCTCGGCGAGCAGCAGCTCGGCCTCCTCGGGGCGGTCGCGCAGCGCCAGCAGCACGGCCAGCGGGCCGTTCAGCGCGACCCGGACGGTCCGCCGGCCGGTGCCGTGCTCGGCGAGCAGGGCGCGCAGCCGGAAGGTCGCGTTCGGGACGGGCTCGGGGCCGGCCAGCAGCGAGGCGGCCAGCGCGGCCAGCACGGTGGCCCGGTCCAGCTCGGCGTCGGTGCGGGAGACCTGGCCGAGCGCCTGGTCCAGCAGCTGCTCGGCCTCGGTGTGCCGGCCGGCCAGCAGGTGCTCCTCGGCCAGCCGCAGCCCGGCCCGGGCCCGGCCGAGGTCGTCCCCGCTGTCGGTGAACAGCGGCAGCACGGCGCGGGCGGTCGCGGCGGGCTGGTCCTGGCCGGGCGGCAGGCCGCGGGCGGCCAGGGTGAGGCGGGCGTGCGCGGCGTCCAGCGGGTCGGCGGCCGCGTCCCGCACCTGGGCGAGGACGGGCAGCGCCTCCTCGGTGCGGCCGAGCGCCAGCCGGGCCTCTCCGAGGCGGCGCAGCGCGGGGCCGGCGGCGCGCTCGCCCGGGTAGTGCAGCCGGACGGCGCGCTCCAGCAGATCGGTGGCGGCGGGCAGGTCGGCGCGGGCCAGTGCGCCGGCCCCGGCGGCGCCGAGGGCGGTGGCCGCGCGGGTGCGCAGCACGTCGGTGCGGGTGTCCAGCAGGCCGAGTTCGAGCCGGTAGCGGTGGGCGCGCTCCAGGTGGCCGCCGACGGCGGCGTCCCCGGTGGAGCGGACGGCCGGCAGGCCGGCGGCACGTTCGTGGCGCTCGGCGCGGGCCCGCTTGGACATCGACTGGTAGACCGACTCCTGGACCAGGCCACTGCTGAACCGGTAGCCGGTGCCGGTCGGTTCGACCAGCCGCAGCTCGGCCAGCCGGGCCAGCGCGGCGTGCAGCCGCGGCGGGGTGTCGTCGCCCCCGGCGGACGGGTCGGCCGGCAGGCCGTCGATCGGGCCGGTGAAGACGTCGTCCTCCGGGTCCGCGAAGGCGTCCATGTCGCTGCCGCCGTGGGCGAGTTCGGCGAGTTCGGCGGCGGTGAAGGCGCGGCCGAGGACGGCGGCGAGGTCGAGGGTGGCGCGCTCGTCGCGCTCCAGCCCGTCGATCTGGGCACTGAGCAACGCCCTTCCGGTGGGCGGCAGTTCGTCGGCCAGGGCGGGGCCCTCGGCCTCGGTGAGGGCCGCCAGCAGCTCCTCCAGGTGCAGCGGGTTGCCCTCGGCGCGCTCCAGCAGCCGGGTGGGCACCGCGTCCTGGTGAGCGCTCAGTTCCGTCAACTGGGCGGCCAGCAGGGCGGATTCGTCCCAGGACAGGCCGCCGACCGGCAGTGTCGGCAGCTCCGGGCGGGCCGCCGGGAGCTCGGGGCGGGCCAGGCAGAGCAGCAGCACAGGGGCGGCGCCGAGTTCGGCCGTCAGCCGCTCGGCGGCGTCCAGCAGCACCGGGCCGGCCCACTGGCAGTCGTCCAGGACCAGGACGGCCGGGCGTTCGACGGTGCGGCCGCGCAGGATCGCGGCCAGCAGCTCCAGCGAGCGGCGGGCGTCGAGGCCCGGAGCCGTCGCCTCGTCCAGCCGGGCCAGCGCCTCGGCGGGGGCGGCGCCCTCGGGCTCGTCCAGCAGGGTCCGGACCGCCTCGGCGAGCGGCGCCAGCACGCCCTGCTCGCCGAAGCTGCGGCAGCGGGCGGTGCCGCAGCGCGCGGTGCGCCGGCCGACCCGCTCGCGCCACTCGCGCACCAGCCGGGTCTTGCCGATGCCCGCCTCGCCGGCCACCAGCAGCAGCTCGGCCCCCTGGCCGCCCGCCACCCGGGCCAACGCGACGTCCAGCTGGGCCAGTTCGCGCTCCCGGCCGACCAGCGGGACGTCGAAGCGGCGCAGCAGCTCCGGGTCGTCCTCGTCCAGGCCGAGCAGGCGGTAGGCGGTGACCGGCTCGGCCTTGCCCTTGAGGTGCAGCGGGCCGACCTCGTCCACCTGGGCGGCCGGCCCGGCCGCGCGCAACGTCTGCGGGCCGATCAGCACCTGGCCGGGCGCGGCCTGGGTCTGCAGCCGGGCAGCGATGTTCACGGTCTCGCCGGAGATCAGTGCCTGGCGCGCCGAGGCGTCCGAACCCGCCACCACCTGGCCGGTGTTGACCCCGATCCGGACGTCCAGGCGGACCCCGAGGGTGGCGTCCAGCTCGGTGTTGAGGTCCTCCAGGTCCTCCAGCATGGCGAGCGCGGCGGCCAGCGCCCGGTGGGCGTCGTCCTCGCGGATCACCGGGACGCCGAAGACGGCCATCACGGCGTCCCCGATGAACTTCTCCAGGGTGCCGCCGTGCGCCTCGATCCGGCGGTGCATCCGCTCGAAGTAGCGCAGGATCACCTCGCGCAGGGTCTCCGGGTCGAGCGCGCCGGACAGGGCGGTGGAGTCGACAAGATCGCAGAAGACAACCGTGACCAGCTTGCGCTCCTCGGCGGCCAGGTCGAGGGCGGCGTTCCGGGGGGTGCCGCAGGAGGGGCAGAACTGGTCGTTGGTGCCGACGGGCTGGGCGCAGAGTGGGCAGGGCATGGTGGCCGTCCTTCGGTCGTCCTTCGCTGTGCGGGCGTGCGCGGCGGAGCGGAACGGATGTGCACGGGCGTTCCGGGCCAGGGTTGCGGCCACGGCTTCGGGCCCGGTTGGAGAACGCCCGGCGAACGGTATGGCCGCAGGTGGAGCGGGGTGAGGGGGCCTCCCGGGCGGGCCGGCCGAGGGTCCCTCGGACCGGCACGGCCGCGCCGGCCTGTGGACATACCGGCTCCCAACCGGCCCCGAAGCCGCGCACAGCCGGCCCGGCCCACGATGGCCGGCAACGGCGGGCAGCCGCTCGCCGGAGCCATAACCACCCCCGTGTGAAAGGGAGTTCGACCATGGCCGAGAACATGGAGCAGCAGAACGTCGGCGAGAACGAGGAGACCCCGGAGGTCGAGGCGCACACCGCCAACGTCCTGGACCTTCAGGCGATCAAGATCCAGGGTGGGGCCTCCGACGGCGGCATCTGCGTGAGCCTGATCAGCTACATCCACGGCGCCGAGACCACCACCGCCTGACCGGAGTCCGGACACCGGGCCGCGCGCGGGGGCGGACGCACCGCCGCCCCCGGCCGCCGTTCACCGCAAGGCTTCCGGGGCGGCCCCGCCGAGACGGGACCGCCCCGGCCCGATCCGCACCCCCGGGTGCCCCCGCCGACCACGGAGGACGGCCATGGAACCCACCCCGCTCGCCCGCAACCGGGACTTCCGGCTGCTCTGGACCGGCGGCCTACTGGCCTCGCTCGGCTCCCAACTCGCCTCGATCGCCCTGCCGTTGCTGGTCCTGCGGGAGACCGGCTCGGCCGCCCGGGCGGGCGCCATCGGCACCGTCTCGGTCGGCGCGCTGCTGCTCACCACGCTGCCCGGCGGGGTGCTCGCCGACCGCATCGAGCGGCGCCGGCTGATGCGGATCTGCGACATCTTCAGCCTGCTCGCGGTCAGCGCGCTGGTCGTCGCCGTGCTGCGCGGGCACACCCCGCTGCCGCTGGTCCTGCTGGTCGCCGCGGCCGGGGCGCTGATCGCCGGCGTCTACGGGCCCGCCGCCGGCGCCCTGCTGCGTGCGGTGGTGCCCACCGGGCAGGCCCGCGAGGCCTCCTCCCGGATGCAGGCGCGCGGCGCCGCCGCCCGGCTGGCCGGACCGCTCGGCGGCGGGGCGCTGTTCGCCTGGCACCCGGTGCTGCCGTTCCTCGCCGAGGGCGTCGGACTGTTGCTGTCCACGATCTGCGTGGCGCTGATCCGGACCCGCTCGCGGCCCGCCACGGCGAGCGGACCGGTGTTCAGCCGGGCCGAACTGACTGCCGGACTGGCCTTCATCTGGCGCCGGCCCTACCTGCGCACCCTGCTGCTGATCTTCGGCCTCGGGATGAACTTCGCGTTCAGCGCGCTGATGTTCGCCACCCTGGCCGTCGCCTCCGACGGGGGCCGCTCCGGCCTCGGCGGCGGCACCGTCGTCTCCTGCACCGCGGCCGGCACCCTGGCCGGCGCGCTGCTCGCCCCGAGGCTGGGTGCCCGGGCCCGCGACGGCAGCCTGGTCGCGCTCGCCTGCTGGGCCTGTGCGCTGACCGCCGGGGTGCTGGTGCTGACCCGGGTCCCGCTGGTGATCGGGCTGCTCTGCGCGGTCTGCATGTGCCTGTCCACCGTCGCGAGCATCGGCTTCGTCTCCGGCATGCTGGTCGCCGCGCCGCCCGACCGGATCGGCCGGGTGCAGAGCGCGGCCGGCTTCCTGTCCACCCTGATCCAGCCGTTCGGCCCGCTGGTCGGCGGCATCCTGCTCGGCTCGCTCGGCGGCACCCGGACCTTCGCCGTTCTGGCCCTCGCCATCGCGCTCTGCGCGGCCGTGGTCACCTGGGCGCCTCCGGTGCGGCGCGGACCGGTGCTGAGCCCCGCCGTCTGACCCGCCGCCCGTGCACACCGCCCGCCACCGGAAGACTCCGGAAGACTTCGGAACAGGAGGCGCGCCATGGACGGCGCCCAGGAGACCCAGCTGTACTGCCTCGCCGACCCGACGTACTACGACACCCCCGGACGGCTGCCGGACCGGGAGAGCCGCTACCTCCTGGACCTCGACGAGCCGCCCGAGGGCTGGCGGCGCGAGCAGCGCGGGCTGTGGACGGCGCTGCGGCCCGCCGGCGGCCACCTGCCCGAGCAGGGCTGGAAGCTGCACGTGTCGGCTGCGCAGGACTGCGCCGAGCGGACGCTGGCCGTCGTCGCGCGGATCTGCGTCGCCCGCCGGGTGGCGTTCAAGTTCCTGCGCAGCCCGGCGGCGCTGCGGGTGGCGAACGGCAAGTTCATGGGGCGGGGCAGCAGCGGCAAGTTCATCGCCGTCTACCCGGCCACGGATGCCGAATTCCTCTCCCTGGCCGAGGAGTTGGCCGATGCGCTGGACGGCTTTCCCGGGCCGTACGTGCTCACCGACCTGCGGATCGGCAACGCCCCGGTGTACGCCCGTTACGGAGCCTTCGTCGAGCTGTGGTGCCAGGACGAGGCCGGACGGCCCGTCCCGGCCCTGCGGGAACCGTCCGGCGCGCTGGTGCCGGACCGGCGCGAGCCGGTGTTCCGGCTGCCCGGCTGGGTCGAGCCGCCGGCGGCGCTGCGCCCGCACCTGGCCGCCCGGGAGGCGGCCGCCGGGGACCTTCCGTACCGGATCGTCGAGGTGCTCCAGTTCTCCAACGCCGGCGGGATCTACGTGGCGGAGCGGCACGGCACCGGCGAGCGGGTGGTGCTGCGCGAAGCCCGCCCGTACGCCGGACTCGACGGCGCCGGGGCGGACGCGCTGACCCGGCTGCGGCGCGAGCAGTGGGCGCTGGAACGGCTGGCCGGGCTGGAGTGCGTGCCCCGGCTGCACGAGGTGCGCACGGTGTGGGAGCACACCTTCCTGGTGCAGGAGCACATCGAGGGCGTCCAGCTGTTCGCCGAGGCGATCCGGCGTTACCCGCTGGTGCACCAGAACTGCACCGCCGAGCAGCGCGCCGAGTACACGCGGTGGGTGGGCGGGGTGGTGGACGGGCTGGCGGAGGCGCTCGGCGCCCTGCACGCGCGGGGCGTGCGGTTCGGGGACCTCCACCCGGCCAATGTGGTGCTCCGGCCGGACGGATCGGTGGTGCTGGTGGACTTCGAGTACGCGGCCGAGCTGGACGACCGGCGGGTGCCGGTGGCCGGCGCGGCCGGACAGCACGTCCCGCCCGGCCTGGACGGCGCCGAGGCCGACCGCTACCTCCTGTGGGGCACCTGGCTGATGCTGCTGATGCCGGTCATGGAGCTGGCCGACTGTGACCCGGGCAAGCTGCCGGCGCTGGAACGGCGGGCGCGCGAGTGGTTCGGACTGGGACCGGAGGAGGGGCCGGCGCGCCCTTCGGCAGTGGCACGGGTGGAGTCGGCGAGCGAGCGGCGCGGGCGGGAGCTGCTGGACGGGCCCTCGCCGGGCCCGGTGCGCCGGGAGCTGATCGCGGGCATCCACGCCGGCGCCACCCCGGACCGGCCGGACCGGCTCTTCCCCGGGGACGTGGCCGGCTTCGCCGACGGCGGTACGGGCGTGGCGCACGGCGCGGCCGGGGTGCTGTACGCGCTGCACCGCGCCGGGGCCGACTGGCCGCAGGAGTACGCGGACTGGCTGGTCGCCGCGGTGCGCCGGCGGGCGGACCGCCCGGGCACCGGGGGGCTGTACGACGGGCCGCTCGGCATCGCGCTGGCGCTGGCCCGGATCGGTCGGGCGGAGGCGGCGGAGGAACTGCTGGAGCGGACCCGTACTGCCCGCCCGGCGCGGGAGGTGGGCCTGTTCGGCGGCCGGTCGGGCTCCGCGCTCGCCCGGCTGCGGCTGGCGGACGCCCTGGACAGCCCCCGGGAGCTGGCCCACGCACTGGACGACGCACGGGAGTTGGCCTCGGTGCTGCGCGGCGAGCCGGTGCCCGGACTGGCCGAGCCCGCGGCCGCCGGGCTGCTGTACGGGCTGGCGGGGATCGCGCTGCTGCACCTGCGGCTGTACCGGCGGACCGGTGAGCGGTGGCTGCTGGACTCCGGGCGCACGGCGCTGGAGCAGGCGGTGGCACGGTGCGTCCGGGTGCCCGACGGGTCGATGCAGGTACTGGAGGCCGGGCGCCGGCTGGCGTACCTGGACCGGGGCAGCAGCGGGATCGCGCTGGTGCTTCGGGAGTACCTGGAGCACGGGGAGCTGCCGGGCGGCGAGGCCTTCCTGGCCGATGTGCGGAAGGTCTGCGCGCCCGGGTTCATCCGGGAGCCGGGGCTGTTCCGGGGGCGGGTCGGGCTGACGCTGTCGCTGGACCGACTGGGCGGGGCGCCGGCGCGGGAGGCCGTGCTCGGGCAGGTGCGCAGGCTCCAGTGGCACCTGGTGGCCCGGCCGGAGGGGCTGCTGGTGCCGGGGATGCGGCTGCGGCGCTTCTCGGCGGACCTGCACACGGGCGCGGCGGGGGTGCTGCTGGCGCTGTGCGGGTTGGAGGGGGAACGCGGGGAGGAGCGGGCGGACGTGCTGGACCTGCTGACCCTGGGGTGAGCGGGCCCGCGGCCTCGTCAGGAGGGTGCCGGCACCCCGAGGGCCTGCGCCGCGCGCTCCCGGGCGTGCAGATGGGTGAGCCGGGGCAGGGCGTACAGGGCGGCGCGGGCGGTGACCTCGCCGGTGGGGGAGGTGACCGTCCCGGTGTCGGTGAGCGACTCCAAGGTGTGCAGGGCGAGCCGTTCGGGCCGGCCGAGGGCGGCGGCGGCCTCCGGGAGGGTGAAGAGCAGGGCGAGCGGCAGGGCGGCGAGCCGGGCGAGGGCGAGCCGGCCCTGGTCGGTGAGGTCGCGCCAGCCGGAGTCCAGCCGGGCGCGGACGGTGACGTCCCCGGCGACCAGTTCGTCCAGGGCGCCCGCCGGGTCCTCCAGCCGGGCCGCGTACTCGGCGAGCGGGAGGTGGCGCAGCACGGCCAGCCGGGTGCCCGCGACCCGTACGGCCACCGGCAGCAGCCCGCAGGCGGCCACGATCCGGGCGGCGGCCGCGCGGTCGGCGCCGATCCGGCCGGTACCGACGATCCGGCCGAGCAGGTCCAGGGCCTCGGTGGGGGCGAGCGGCGGGACGGCGATGCGGCGCACCGAGGCGAGACCGGCCAGCTGGCTGCGGGAGGTGATCAGCACGGCGCTCGGGCCGAAGCCTGGCAGCAGCTCGCGGACCGCGGCCTCGCCGGGGGCGTCGTCCAGGATCAGCAGCAGCCGGCGCCCGGCGAGCGAGGCGCGCCACAGGGCGGCGGCCCGGCCCGTGTCGGTGCGACCGAACTCGCCGCCCTGACCGGCCGTCCGGGCGGTCAGGGCGGCGAGTTCGGCGAGCACCTCGGGCAGCGGGCGGGTGGTGCCGTCCTCGGCGCGCAGCCGCACCAGCACCCGGCCGTCCGGGAAGCGGTCGGCGAGCAGGTGTCCGGCGTGCACGGCGAGCGCGGTCTTGCCGCTGCCGGCCGGGCCGGAGAGCACCGCGACGCGTCCGCCGCCCTCGCCCAGCTCGTCGACGAGGTCCCGTAGTTCGTCGGTTCTGCCGGTGAAGTCGGCGGTGTCGGCGGGCAGCAGGGCGCCGTTCGGGCCGGCGCCGCGCTCCGGGCGGGCGGCGGTGGGCCGGGAGCGGCCGCGGGCGAGCAGTTCGCGGTACCGGGCGGTCAGTGCGGGGCTGGGCTCCAGGCCCAGCTCGCGGGCGAGCAGTTGGCGGTGGGTGTCGTAGACGGCGAGCGCCTCGGCCTGGCGGCCGGACAGGTGGAGGGCGTTCATCCGGGCGGCCTGGAGGCGTTCGCGCAGCGGGTGGCGTTCGGCGAGCTCGGCCAGGTCCTCGGCGACGGCGCCGGCGTTGCCGAGCTCCAGCTCGGTCTCCGCCCAGTCCTCGTGGACGCCCAGGCAGCGGGCCTCCAGGCGGTCCGCCTCCGCCTCGACGGCGGGCGAGCAGCGCAGGTCGGCGAGCGGCGGGCCCTGCCACAGGTCGAGGGCCTGGCGCAGCAGGCGGGCGGCGGGGGCGAGTGCTCCGCCGTCGGCGGCGGCCCGGCCGGCCCGGGCGAGGGCGCGGAAGCGGAGCAGGTCCAGTTCGGGCTCGGCGACCCGCAGCAGGTAGCCGGCGGCCGAGTGGACGAGCCGGTCGGGCCCGTCCTCGCGGCCGAGCAGGGTGCGCAGGGTGCAGACGTAGACCTGGAGGTTCTTCCGGGCGGTGCGCGGCGGTTCCTCGGGCCAGAGCGCGTCGGTGAGCAGGTCGACCGGGACGGCGGTGTTGGCGCGGCTCAGCAGGACGGCCAGCACCAGCCGCTGCTTCAGGGGGCCGAGCGCCAGCGGGCGGCCGCCGGCCTCGCCGGTGACCGGGCCGAGCACGGAGAAGTGCAGCCGGGCAGGGGTGGCGGTCTGGGCCAGGGGCATCGGCGTACCTCCGGAGCGTGGGCGGCGGCAGTGTGGCGGGGCGGCCGTGCGGTGGTGGGCGCAGGCTACTTGACGGTCGATCGGCACTGAAGGGCACGGAATCGGCCGGGTTCGGTCACGCCGTGCACACAACCGGGGTGTCGGCGGGTGGGTCGGACGGTGGGTTCCGCACGGCTGTGCGGACGGTGTTCCGGCAGGTCGGGCGGGGTGGCGGGGGTCTGCCGGGCCGGGTGGGCGGACGGCTCGCGGGGGGCCTTCGGGCGCGGGCGCGGGGTGGTGGGCAGGGGCGCGTTCCGGCGGTTCTCGACCGGGGCTCCGCGCCGTGGTGAGCGCGGCCCGAGCGGGCGGCCATCGCGCCGGCGGCCACCCGACGGCGGGTCAGGAGGTCCCGGGCCCACGGTCGGGAGGTCCCGGTCGGGACCCGGGAACTCGGGCCCAGCGGCCCCGGGCGGGCGGGCCGAAGGGCCCTGGGGTGCGGAGGCGGCCTGTTCGGATCATGGATCGCCATCCATTCGTACGATGTTCCGAAGGAGTGCGTCCTTGAGCGCCACCCAGGCACAGGGCGACCCCACCTCACCGCCAACGGCTCTTCCCACAGGGGCGGTCAGGCCGAGGAGGCCCGGTTCGGCCGCGGTCAGACTGCTGACCACCACCGACCACAAGACGATCGGCACCATGTACCTGGTGTCCTCGTTCGCGTTCTTCCTGATCGGCGGCGTCCTCGCCCTGGTCATGCGCGCCGAACTCGCCCGGCCCGGAACGCAGATCCTCTCCAACGAGCAGTTCAACCAGGCCTTCACCATGCACGGCTCGGTGATGCTGCTGCTGTTCGCGATGCCGCTGTTCACCGGATTCGCCAACTGGATCATGCCGCTCCAGATCGGCGCGCCGGACGTCGCCTTCCCGCGCCTGAACATGCTGTCCTTCTGGCTGTTCATGTTCGGCTCGCTGATAGCCGCGGCCGGCTTCGCGACCCCGCAGGGCGCCGCCGACTTCGGCTGGTTCCTCTACGCGCCGCTGTCCGACGCGATCCACTCGCCCGGCGTCGGCGCCGACATGTGGATCATGGGCGTGACGCTGTCCGGCTTCGGCAGCATCTTCGGCGCCGTCAACTTCATCACCACCATCATCTGCATGCGCGCGCCCGGAATGACCATGTTCCGGATGTCCATCTTCTGCTGGAACGTGCTGCTCACCTCGGTGCTGGTGCTGCTGGTCTTCCCGGTGCTGGCCGCCGCGCTGCTGGCGCTGGAGTGCGACCGCAAGTTCGGCTCGCACGTCTTCGACCCGGCCAACGGCGGGGCGATGCTCTGGCAGCACCTGTTCTGGTTCTTCGGGCATCCCGAGGTCTACATCCTGGCGCTGCCGTTCTTCGGGATCGTCTCGGAGGTCATCCCGGTGTTCAGCCGCAAGCCGATGTTCGGCTACGCCGGCCTGATCGCCGCGACGGTGGCCATCGCGGGTCTGTCGGTGACGGTGTGGGCGCACCACATGTACGTCACCGGACAGGTGCTGCTGCCGTTCTTCTCCTTCATGACCTTCCTGATCGCGGTCCCGACCGGGGTGAAGTTCTTCAACTGGGTCGGCACCATGTGGAAGGGCTCACTGAGCTTCGAGACGCCGATGCTCTGGACGGTCGGCTTCCTGGTCACCTTCCTGTTCGGCGGCCTGACCGGTGTTCTGCTGGCGGCCCCGCCGATCGACTTCCACGTCTCCGACTCGTACTTCGTCGTCGCCCACTTCCACTACACGCTGTTCGGCACCGTGGTGTACGCGATGTTCGCCGGCTTCCACTTCTGGTGGCCCAAGATGACCGGGAAGAAGCTCGACGAGCGGCTCGGCCGGATCACCTTCTGGACGCTGACCGTCGGCTTCAACGCCACCTTCCTGGTGCAGCACTGGCTGGGCGTGGAGGGCATGCCGCGCCGCTACGCCGACTACCTGGCCTCGGACGGCTTCACCACCCTGAACACCGTCTCCACCATCGGCTCGTTCCTGCTCGGCCTGTCGATCCTGCCGTTCCTCTACAACGTCTGGAAGACCGCCAAGTACGGCGAGAAGGTCACCGAGGACGACCCGTGGGGCTGGGGCCGCTCGCTGGAGTGGGCGACCTCCTGCCCGCCGCCGCGGCACAACTTCGTCAAGCTGCCGCGGATCCGCTCCGAATCCCCGGCCTTCGACCTGCACCACCCGGACATCGCGGCCCGGGACGTGCTGGAGCACAGCGGGAAGCCCGCCAAGCACCTGGGCGACGTGGAGCCGGCGAAGTACGACCGGCCGCTGAGCCGGGCGGACCGGGCGGCCTCCGCCCTCGCCTCCGGGGCCTCCGCGCCCACCGATCCACCCTCCTCGGGCGGCTGAGCCCGCTCCCCCCGAATGCCGTCCCCGCCCGCGTCGCTGCCCCCGGGCGGGCGGGGACGGCCCGTCCACTCCTCACCCTCCTCACCCCTTCGTGACCAGGAAGGCCGGGTCGTGAACCACACCGTTCTCGCCATCGGCACCGCCGCCCTCACCGCGAGCGGCTGTGTCTGGTACCTGCCCGCCATCGCCGACCTCCAGGCCGGCGCCGACCGGCCCCGCTCCACCCGTACGGCCGCCGCGGCCTGCGTGCTGTGGTGGGCCGGGCTCGCGCTGACCGGCGGGCTGCTGCTCGTGCTGTCGGACTGGCGGCCCGCCGCGCAGGTCGCGCTCGCCGGACTGGTCGGCGGCACGGCCCTGCGGCTGCGGGCCCTGTGGGACCGCCGCAGGGAGGTGCGGGAGACGGCGGCCCGCTGGGCCGCCCTGGACGCCGGGCCCGCCCCGCGCTCCGGCCGGCCGCCGGCACTGGCCCTGGCCGGATGGCTGGTGGTCGGCGCGGCCGTCGCCTCGCTCGGGGCGGTGGCCATCCTGCTGTCGGGCAGCGGCGAGGTCGTGCCCCGGGTGGCGCTCGCGGCGGTCAGCGGCGCGGCCGTCGCGCTCGCGTTCCTGCTGATGGGGCTGGGGAACGTGCGGCGGCAGGGCCGCTGAGAGCGTTCCTCGCCGGCGGCCCGGGCACTGTGACCCGGTCCGAATGGGGCCGTTGGGCCCTGGGCCCGCGGCCGGGTCCGGGGGATGATGCCCTGGGCCCCGCTGGGAGTGTGCGGGGGTGACGAAGGTGGAGCCGCGTGATGGCGACCAAGACGGAGGGGGCCGAGGCTTCGGCACCGGTCCGGGTGTTCCTGCTGGACGACCACGAGGTGGTGCGCCGCGGGGTGCACGACCTGCTGGACGGCGAGCCCGATCTGGAGGTGGTCGGGGAGGCGGCGACGGCCGAGCAGGCGCTCGTCCGGGTGCCGGCGCTGCGGCCCGACGTGGCCGTGCTGGACGTCCGGCTGGGCGACGGCGACGGCGTCTCGGTCTGCCGTGAGCTGCGCTCGCGGATGCCCGGGCTGGCCTGCCTGATGCTGACCTCCTTCGACGACGAGGAGGCGCTGCTGGACGCCGTGATGGCGGGCGCCGCCGGGTACGTGCTCAAGCAGATCAGCGGGACCGACCTGGTCGCCGCCGTCCGCACCGTCGCCTCCGGGCGCTCGATGCTCGACCCCGGCGCCGCGACCCGCCTCCTCAACCGCCTGCGCAGCGACGCCGAGCCCGCCCAGCCGGTCACGGCCGGACCGGGCCTGACCGCGCGCGAGCAGGAGGTCCTCGAACTGATCGGCGAGGGCCTGACCAACCGGCAGATCGGCGAGCGGCTCTACCTCGCCGAGAAGACCGTCAAGAACCACGTCTCGCGGCTGCTCGCCAAGCTCGGTGTCGAGCGGCGGGTGCAGGCCGCCCTGATCGCCACCGAGCTGCGCCAGGCCTCCGCCGCCGCGCAGCCCTCCGTGCTGCGCTCCGGCCGGTACTGACGGGCGGGCCGGGCGGGTGGGTCCGAGGGCCGTGGGGCCCGGGGCCGACGGCCGGCACGGCGGGGCCCTCGCCGGGCCCTGCCGGGACCATCGGCCCTCGCGACCCGGCCCGGGCCCGGGCGAGCATCGCTCGCATGAACCACGACCGCGTCCCGAGCCCCCGGCCCGTCCCGTCCGACCGCCCCGACCTTCCCGAACTCCGTGAACTCGACCGGAAGCGGTCGCTGGAGCTGCTGGCCCGGGCCGCCGTCGGCCGGGTGGTCTACACCGTCGACGCCCTCCCGGCCGTCCTCCCGGTGCCCTTCCGGCTGGCCCCCGGCGGTGTGCTGCTCTCGGCGCCGGCCGGCTCCGAACTGGCCCGGGCGGTCGACGGCGCGGTGATCGCCTTCGAGGCCGACGAGGTGGACGGCCGGGACGGCTCCGGCTGGTTCGTCACCGTCCTCGGCCGCGCCCAGGTCCGCCCGGCCGCCAGGACGGCCGAGCCGGGCGGCACGGTCCGCATCCGCATCCGCCCGGAACTGGTCATCGGCCGCCGCCTGGCCTGAGCCCGGAGCGCGGCAGCGCCGTAGCCTGCTCAGGGCCCCAGCAACGCCCGGGCGGTGCGCAGGAGTTCGGCGTCCGATGCCGGTTCCGCGGTGCCGGCCAGGCCGGAGCGGAAGAGCGAGGCGCCCTCGACCAGCATGATGAACACCCGGGCGCGGGCGTGCCGCTGATCCTCCGTCAGGCCGGGCCGGCGTTCGGCGAGGAAGGCGGCGACCAGCTCCCGGTAGCGGGTGTAGAAGGCCCGGACCGCGGCGGCCACCGCGGGGTCGCGGGCGGCGAGCGCCCACAGTTCCGCGAAGAGCCGGACCAGCCGCGGGTCCTGTTGTTCGGCGAGGAGCTCGCCGAGCAGGGCGTCCTCCGCGCGGCCCGGGTCGAGCAGCGGGCCGAGCCGCTCCACCGAGCGGTCGAGGACACGCTCCAGGACGGCGGCCACCAGCTCGGCGTGGGTCGGGAAGTAGTGCTGGAGGTGTCCGAGGCGGACGCCGGCGGCCGTGGCCACCGCCCGCATGGTCAGCTCGGTGCCGCCCTCGGTGACCAGCAACTCCTCGGCGGTGTCGAGCAGTTGCTCCCGGCGCTGGGCGCCCTTGCCGCTCAGGCCCCGGACGTTGCTCATGCCGCCGCCTCCGTGCCGCGCCGCCCGTCGGCCGCCGTGACGGTGACGGTGACGCCCGGCTCCGCCAGGTCCTCCAGGACCCGCCCGGGGCGCGGGGTCTGCTCAGGGAAGGCCACCCCGGCGGGCGGCGGGGCGCCCACGGTTCCGTAGCCGCCGACCAGCGGCACGGGGCCGGCGGGGTTGTGGCCGATGCGGTCCGAGGGGAAGGTGGGATGAACGGGGCGACCGTGGGGGACGGGTTCGGTGCTCATGGGAGACAAATATAGGTCGCTCGACCTAAAATTGTCGCCATGACTGAATCCGCCGTTACCGGTTCCCATGACGACCTGCGCTTCTTCGACAGCGGCCACGGCCGCCTCGCCTACCTCGACGCCGGCTCGGGCGAGCCGCTGGTACTGCTGCACGGTGGCCTGCTGGACCACCGCAGCTGGGCGGACCAGCTCCCCGCCCTGCTGCCCGGGCACCGGGTGATCGCGCCGGACACCCGCGGCCACGGCGCCTCCGACAACGCCGGCCGGCCGTTCCGTCCCGCCGACGACCTGGCGGACCTGCTGCGCCACCTCGGCCTCGGCCCGGTGACCGTGATCGGGCTGTCCATGGGCGGGACGATCGCCCTCGACCTGGCACTCGAACACCCCGAGCTGGTCGGCGCACTGGTGATCAGCGGCAACGGCACCAGCCAGTCCGAGTTCAACGATCCGTGGCTCGGCGAACTCGCCGCCGAGCAGGCGGCCGCGCTCGGCGAGGGCGACGCCGAGCGCTGGCTCGACTCGTTCACCCGCCTCGCCTCCGGGCCGCACCGCGGCCTGGGCGAGGTCGACCCGGAGGTGGTGCGCCGGCTCAAGGAGATGACCCGGAACACCGTCGCCAAGCACACCCCCGACGAGCCCCAGTACCTGGTGCCGGTGACCGACACCTGGAAGCGGCTGACCGGGATCACCGTCCCGCTGCTGGCGATCAACGGCGGCGTCGACTCGGTGGACCACATCAACCTGGCCGAACGGGTCGTGCGCACCGTCGTCGCCGGCCGCGCGGTGACCGTCGAGGGCACCGGCCACTACCCGAACATGGAGCGGCCGGAGGAGTTCAACGCCCACCTCCTGGACTTCCTGCGCGCGCTGAAGGGCTGACGGCTCCGCGGGCGCCGGGTTCGCCGCCCGGCGGAGCCTTCCGCCCGGCCGGGCCCGGTGCGCCGGGAGGCCTCAGGACCCGACCGGGGCCTCCCACACCAGCCGGGTGCCGCCGCCCTCGGCCGGGTCGACGGTGAAGGAGCCGCCGACCCGGTCGGCGCGCTCGGCCAGGTTGCGCAGCCCGCTGCGCCGGCCGCCCTCGGGAACGCCGACGCCGTCGTCCGTCACGGTCAGCACCACCCGCCCGGCCAGGGCGCGCAACGTCACCTCGACCCGGGACGCCCTGGCGTGCCGGGCGGCGTTGCTGAGCGCCTCGGCGAGCACCGCGACCACGTGCCCGGCCAGCTCCTGCGGCACGTCGGTGTCCAGCAGGCCCTCCATGCTCAGCCGCGGTGCGAAGCCGAGCGTGCCCTGGGCGTCGGTGACCACCCGGGTGGCGCGGGCGCGCAGGCCGCGGTCCGGCTCGCCGTGGGCGCGCAGGCCGAAGATGGTCGAGCGGATGATCTTGATGGTCTCGTCCAGGTCGGCCACCGCCCGGGCCACCCGGTCCGCCGCGGCCTGGCTCTCGATCAGCCGGCCCGCGCTCTGCAGCGTCATCCCGGTCGCGAACAGCCGCTGGATCGCCAGGTCGTGCAGGTCCCGGGCGATCCGGTCACGGTCCTCCAGCAGGTTCAACTGCTCGGCGTCGCGCCGCCGTTCGGCCAGCTCCAGGGCGAGCGCGGCCTGGTCGGCGAAGCCCAGCAGCGGGCCGGTCTCCTCCGGCCCGAAGGCCGGCTTCCCCTGCGCCCGGGCCAGCAGCAGCACGCCCCGCCCGTAACCGGCGCCGGTGCCCAGCGGCACCGCCACCGCCGCGCCCAGCCCGTCGAAGCGACCCGCCGGGCCGGCCGGGAAGCGGGCGTCACAGGCCAGCTCGTCACTGGTGGCCGGCGAGCCGGAGACGTACGCGGCGCCGGACAGCGTGCCGTCCACCGGCACCGTCACCCCCAGCCGTGCGGACGGCGTGCCGCCCAGCGCGACCTCGACGGTCAGCTCCTCGGCCCGCTCCTCCGGGCCGGCCAGCGCCACCGAGACGTCCGCCAGCTCGGAACCCGAGATCTCCCGCGCCCGGCGGGCGATCAGCTCGACCACCTCCAGCCGCGGCGCCCCCGACAGCAGACTACGGGTGATCTCGGTGCTCGCCCGCAGCCAGCGCTGGCGCAGCTGCGCCTCCTCGTACAGCCGGGCGTTGTCGATCGCCACGCCGGCCGCGACCGCCAGGGTGGAGATCACCGCCTCGTCGTCCTCGTCGAAGTCCAGCCCGCCGCGCTTGTCGGTCAGGTAGAGGTTGCCGAACACCTCGCCGTGCACCCGCACCGGCACCCCCAGGAAGGTGTGCATCGGCGGATGGTTCGGCGGGAAGCCGACCGAGGCCGGGTGGTCGGACAGCACCGGGCAGCGCAGCGGCTGCGGCTCGCGGATCAGCTCGCCCAGGATGCCCCGGCCCGAGGGCGGCGGGCCGATCTCGGCGATCTCCTCCTCCGTCAGGCCCACCGTCAGGAACTGCGACAGGGTGTGCCCGTCCGGCCCGATCACCCCGAGCGCCCCGTACCGGGCGTCCACCAGGTCGGCGGCGGCCTCCACGATCCGGTGCAGCGCCTGCGACAGGTCCAGCTCACGCCCGACCGCCAGCACCGCCTCCAACAGGCTGTGCACCCGGTTCTGCGTGCCGCGCGCCGCGTCGATCCGCCACTGGAGCTCCTCCAGCAGCTCGTCCAGGCGCAGCCGTGGCATCCGCGCGCCGCCACCCGCCGCGCTGCCGTCCGCTCCGCCCACCGCTGTCCTCCTCGTCGTGCTGCCCTGACCGGCCCGTCCACCGTCCGGACGTGCCACATCCGCCCTGCGGACGGCCGCCCCCGCCGCCCGGCCCGGCTCGGGCGCCGTCCGACCAGCGGGATTGCCGTGTTCACGGTAATGCCCAGGTGTCGGTGGTGGGGACGGCGGGGTCGGCCGTAGGCTCCGTCGGGCGGGCCTTTCGGCCCGTCGTCCAGGGCCCTGGGGCCCCTGCCGCCGGGCGGTGGGGGGCTGACAGGGTGGGGGAGGAGCGGACGGGGCGTCAGAGCGCACCGCAGCCCGCACCGAACCGCCGAGCGTCGACAGCGTGTCGACAGTGTGGAGGAAGACTCATGACGTCAACCGTGCTGGCCGGGGTCGACGGCTCGCCGCAGAGCACCGCGGCCGCCCGCTGGGCCGCGGCCGAGGCGGTGCGCCGGGGCGCCTCGCTGCGCCTGGTGCACGCCTGGCCGTGGCTGACCGACGGCGTGTCCTCCTTCGCCGAGCCGGACGCCCTGCCCGAGGCCGTGCGCCGCATCATGGCCGAGTCCGCCGAGGACATCCGCGGCCTGTACCCGGACCTGAAGGTGGAGAACGACGCCGTCCTGGACGCGCCGGTGGACGGTCTGCTGGCCGCCGCCGCGGAGGCGGACCTGCTGGTGCTCGGCTCGCGCGGCCGCGGCGGCTTCACCGGGCTGCTGCTCGGCTCGGTCAGCATGTCGGTGGCCGGGCGCAGCACCGTGCCGCTGGTCGTGGTCCGCGAGACCGGCACGCCGGGCGAGGGCGCGGGCGAGGTGGTGGTCGGCGTCGACGCCCACACCCCGGAGGCGGAGGTGCTCGACTTCGCCTTCCGCGAGGCGGCCCTGCGCGGCGCCCGGCTCCGGGCCGTGCACGGCTGGGACCTGCCGCCGGTGTTCGGCTACGCGGGCGGCGTCGTCCCGGCGGCCGAGCTCGGCCAGCTGGAGGCGCTGGAGGCCGAGCTGCTCTCGCTCGCCCTGGCCGACCTCCGCGAGAAGCACCCGGAGGTCGAGGTGGTCGAGGACGTGCAGCTCGGTGCCGCCCGCGCCCTGGTCGAGGCCTCCGCCGGCGCCGCGCTGGTCGTGGTCGGCCGGGGCCGCCGTCCGATCGAGTTCGGCCCCCGGCTCGGCCGGATCGCGCACGCCGTCCTGCACCACGCCGAGGCCCCCGTCGCGGTCGTCCCGCACGGGTGACGGGCGGCCCGTCCGGTGGATCTGCCCCCGTCCTGATCCGCCGGACGGGCCCGAGGACGGGCCCAAGGGCCCTGTCCCCGGCCCGATCCGGGCGCGCACCCTCGAAAGCAGCGGGACCCCCGGGCGTTTGCGCGAACCCCGCGGTTGAAACCGAAGCCTCGCGGTTGGAGGAGTGGACCGCCATGACGTTCGACCCGGCTCTCACCCAGATGCTCAGCGCAGCCGACCTGCGCCTGCTCGCCGCCGCCGGCGGCGCGGCGCCGTCGCTGCACAACAGCCAGCCCTGGCGCTTCGTGCCGACCCCGGACGGGCGCGGGCTCGCCGTGTACGCCGACACCGGGCGCTCCGTACCGCTGGCCGACCCGGTCGGCGCCGCGGTGCACGTCGCGGTCGGCGCGGCCGTGTTCAACCTGCGGGTGGCGGCCGGCCGGCTGGACCGGGAACCGGTGGTCCGGCTGCTGCCGGACGCCGCCGAGCCCGAGCTGCTCGCCGTGCTCGACCTCTCCCGCCCGGCCGCCGCGTCGGCGCCCTTCGGCCGTGACCTTTACCCCGCCATCGCCTCCCGGCACTCCAGCCGCGAGCCGTTCACCCAGCGCGACGTGCCCGAGGCGGTGATCGGCGAGCTGATCGATGCCGCCCGCGAGGAGGGCGTCGCGCTGGCCGCACTGGAGGAGGAGGGCGTACGGCGGGTGCAGGCGCTCACCGCCGAGGCCGAGAGCCGCAACGCCGCCGACCCGGCCCGCACGGCCGAGTCCCGCGCCTGGCTGCGGCCCGACGACGGCACCGCCGAGGACGGCATCCCGATGGCCGCGCTCGGCCCGCAGGACCACGACGCCCGGGTGCCGATGCGCGAGTTCGCCGGCCGCCCGCCGGAGGCCCCCGCGCAGCCCTCCCGGCGCTTCGAGGCGCTGCCCCAGCTGTGCACCCTCACCACCCCCGGCGACGGCCCGCTGGACTGGCTGCGCACCGGGCAGGCGCTGGAGCGGGTCTGGCTGCTGGCCACGCTGCACGGCGTCCGGCTCACCATCTGGCACCAGGCGATCGAGTGGCCGGACACCCGCTGGGCGCTGCGCGACCCGGCCGCCGGGCCGGGCCACGTCCAGCTGGTGCTGCGCACCGGCTACGGCCCGCCCGGGGCGGCCACTCCGCGCCGGACGGTCGAGGAGACCCTCGGGGACCGCCCTTCCTGAGCGACGGCCCCGGGCCTGTCTGCGGACCGTTCAGCGCGGGCGCTCGGCGGCCGGCAGCACCTGTGCGGCGAGCCGCAGCGGCGGGCTGTGCCGGAAGGTGAGGGTGAACTCCACCCACTGGCCGGCCCGCAGCGGCGGCGGGTCGGCGATCACCAGGTCCGCGTCCTCCGGCGTCATCCGCAGCTCGCCGCCGGCCGGCACCGGCAGTGCGGGTGCCGGCTCCCAGCGGCCCGCCGCGCCCTGGTGCAGGTGCCGCTTCGGGGTGATCTTGCCGCCGAACTCCCAACTGGCGCCGGTCAGTTCGTCCGGTATGTCGCCCGGGTTGCGGACCGTGAAGAAGGCCGCAGTGGCGGAGGCCGCGCCCGCCGCCGGCAGCAGCACCCAGCCCGGCCCGGCCTCCACCGGGCGGGCGCGGCCCGCTCCGCCGACCGCCGTCCATCCGGTGAGCAGGAGCAGGGCCAGCACTGCCGCGCCGACCGGCGGGCCGGCCACCCCGAGCCGTCCCGACCACGGGAGCGCGCGCCTCATCGACGTCCTCCCCGCCGCTGCCCCCGCCCCGGTTCCCAGGTGCGCAGCCGCAGGCTGTTGCCCACCACGAGCAGCGAGCTGAGCGACATCGCGACCGCCGCCAGCATCGGGTTGAGCAGCCCGACCGCCGCGAGCGGGATCAGCACCAGGTTGTAGCCGAAGGCCCAGAGCAGGTTGGCCCGGATGGTCGCCAGGGTCTGCCGCGCCAGGCGTACGGCGTCCACCACCGCCTCGATGTCACCGCGTACCAGCGTCAGCCCGGCCGCGCCGATCGCGGCGTCGCTGCCGGAGGCCAGTGCCACCCCGAGGTCCGCCGAGGCCAGCGCCACCGCGTCGTTGACGCCGTCGCCGACCACCGCCACCGTCCGTCCGGCGGCGCGCAGCTCGGCCACCACCTCGGCCTTGCGCTCGGGGGAGGCCGAGGCGTGCACCCGCTCGATGCCCAGTTCGGCGGCCACCGCCCGGGCGGCGCCGGGGCCGTCCCCGGTCAGCAGCACGGTCTCCAGGCCCAGCCCGCGCAGCCGGTGGACTGCTCGCCAGCTGCCCGAGCGCAGCGTGTCGCCGACCGCCAGGACGGCCGCCGGCCGCCCGTCCAGCTCGACCACGACGGCCGTGCGGCCCGCCTCCCCGGCCTGCGCGACCGCCTCCGCCAGGGCCGGCGGCAGGACGGCGTCGTCCGGCCGCACCACCCGGACGACCCGGCCCTCGACCGTCCCCGACACCCCGACCCCGGTGGTGGCCGCGAAGCCGTCCACTGGCGGCGGCGGCCCGCAGCGCTCCCGGGCCGCCGCCGCGACGGCCCGGCCGATCGGGTGCTCGGAGCGGTGCTCGACCGCGCCGGCCGCCCGCAGCGCCTCCTCCTGGGTGAGACCGCCCGCGGTGGTCACGGCGGCCAGTTCCATCCGGCCGGTGGTCAGCGTCCCGGTCTTGTCCATCACCACCGTGTCCACCCGGCGCAGGCTCTCCAGCACCTCCGGGCCGCGCACCAGCACGCCCAGCTCCGCGCCCCGCCCGGTCGCCGCCAGCAGCGCCGTCGGCGTCGCCAGCCCGAGCGCGCACGGACAGGCCACCACCAGCACCGCGACCGCCGCCGTCACCGCCGCCTGCGGGGCCGCGCCCGCGCCCAGCCAGAAGCCCAGCACGCTCGCCGCGACCGCCAGCACACAGGGCACGAACACCCCGGCCACCGCGTCCGCCAGCCGCTGCGCCCGCGCCTTGCCGGCCTGGGCCTCCGCCACCAGCGCGGTGATCCGGGCCAGTTGGGTGTCCGCGCCGACCGCCGTGGCCCGGACCACCAGCGCACCGCCGACGTTCACCGTCGCGCCCGCCAACCGGTCCCCGGGGCCGACCTCGACCGGCACGCTCTCCCCGGTCAGCAGGCTCAGGTCGAGCGCCGAACCGCCCTCGACCACCACCCCGTCGGTGGCCACCCGCTCGCCCGGTCGCACCACGAACTCCTGCCCGGGCAGCAGCAGTTCGATCGGCACCAGACGCTCCTCGCCGCCCTCCTCCCGCAGGCACACCTGCTTGGCGCCCAGCTCGGCCAGCGCCCGCAGCGCGGACCCGCTGCGCCGGCGCACCCGGCCCTCCAGCAGCCGCCCGGCCAGCACGAACAGCGGCACGCCGACCGCCGCCTCCAGGTACACGTGCGCGGTGCCGCCGCCGTCGGCGGTCAGTGAGAACGGCATCCGCATGTCCGGATCGCCGGCCCCGCCGAACAGCAGCGCGTACGCCGACCAGCCGAAGGAGGCCACCACACCCAGGCTGACCAGGGTGTCCATGGTCGCCGCCGCGTGCCGCAGCCCCTGCCAGGCCCGGCGGTGGAAACCGGCCGACCCCCACGTCACCACCGGCACGGCGAGCGCGAAGCAGACCCACTGCCACGCGGTGAACTGCGCCGACGGCACCATCGACAGCACCAGTACCGGGACGGCCGGCAGCGCGGTGAACAGCAGCCGCCACCGCTCGTCCGGCTCCTCCGCCGTCACCCCGACCGGCGCCCCCGCGGGCAGCGGCTCGGCGGTGTAACCCGCCCGCTCGACCGCCGCCACCAGCTCCGCGACCGGCACCCCGGCCGGATGCAGCACCCGGGCCCGGCCGGTCGCCAGGTTCACCCCGGCCGTCACCCCGTCGATCCGGGCCAGCCGCTTCTCGACCCGGCCCACGCAGGCGGCGCAGGTCATCCCGCCGACCGCCAGATCGGTGGCGACCACGGGCTCCGCGGCCGCGCTCACCGCATCCCGCCCATGTCGTGCCCACCCGTCCCGGGCGACGCCCCACCCCCGTCGCTCGGCCGCAACCCGGGCGCCACCGGCCCGACCTGGCGCCCCATCCCGTAGGCCACCACGAACACCACCACCAGCAGCAGGACGAACCCCGCCAGCACACTCAACGGCCGGACACCCGGCGATTTCGCACTCACGCCCCAGCAGTCGGACGGGCCCCGCGGTTGGTTCCCGTACGGTCCGAACTCCCGCGCGAAGATCCCGCGCGAACAAGCGGACGACGGGTCGCGGCCCGACCGGGTGGCGTCCGGACGATGTCCGGCCTGCCGTCGGCCAGGTCCGGCGGCCTCGGCGACGCGCCCTTCGCGCAGATCCCGCTGCCGGAGCGCGGCCACGGCGCCGACCGGCCCCGGGGCCGGTCACGGATCAGGGCCGCACACTGCGCGGCCCGGTCACGGCGGCACCCAGCGAGCCGACCCGGGCCCGCAGTTCGCGGTCGGCGGTGACGACCAGGCAGGCCCGCTCCGGATGTTCGGCACGGGCCGCCCGGACCAGCTCCACGATCCGGTCGTCCCCGCTGCCGCCGGCCTCGACGACCCGCACCTGCGGGAGCCCGGCGACGCCCCGGGCCGCGCCCTCCAGCACCAGGACCACCTCCAGCGGTCCCGGCCGGTCCGGCACGCCCCGCCCGGCGACGGCGACCAGCGCGTCCCGCAGCCGCTCGGCGGCGCCCCGCCGGTCCCGCCACCAGCCGTCCGGGACGGAGCCGACCACGTTCGCGCCGTCGACCACCAGCAGGGGGAGCGGCGCGGCCTCGTTCTGTTCCATGGCCACCAAGCCTGCCAGCCCGCCCGGTGCCCGGCTGCCGGCCCGCCCGGGCGTCGGTGGTGAGCCAGGAGCGCAGGCTGCCGGGCCAGGCCTCGTCGCGCGGCCCGGGGCGCCGGCGCCCGTGGTCAGTCCGTCAGGGTGATCCGGATGCCGACGGTGCCGCGCTCGCCGCGGCGCAGCCGGCTGCCGAGCAGGGTGAGCACGCCGAGCAGACCGTACTTCTGGCGCAGCAGGGTGCGGTAGGCGGCGGTGCGCTCGGGACCGAGGATCTCGGCGGTGGCGGGGTACTGCTCGCCGGTCGGGCGGCCCTTGACGTCGCAGGGGCCGACCAGCACGTCGGCGCGGTTGCGGATCCGCTTGACCTTCCAGGAGTCCGCGACGGTCCAGACGCCGAGCGCCTCCCCGTCGCGCACCACCCACACCGGGGTCGGCACGGCGGTGCCGTCCTTCTTGTACGTGGTGACGAGCAGGTAGCTCCCGGCGGAGAGCAGGGCGAGCCGGGCGAGCCGGTCCGCGGCGGAGGGGTCGGGCGTGGTCATGGCCGGAAGTCTAGAGGGCGCCCGGTCGCGGTCCGGACCGTGGTTCAGCGAGGCACCCGGGGCCCGCGGGTCCGGGCGGCGGTGCGGAGCAGGACGCGGGCGCGGCGGGTGAGGTGCCGCCGGCCGCGGCCGTGGCCGCCGATGCCGCTCGAGCCGCCCCTGCCGTGCGCCGGGGCGGGCGCGGTGCGGCGGCGGCGGGCGACGGCGTGGACGGTGGCCCAGGCGGCGACGGCGGTGCCGAGGACGGCGGCGGTCCAGACGACGGGGACGAGGCCGGAGCCGGAACCGTGGTTCAGCGGCGGGCGGGACCAGGGCGGCAGCACTTCGGCCTCGGCCTCCCCGGTGGGGGAGGCGGCCTCGTCGACCAGCCGGCCGACCGGCTGGACCTTCCCGGTGGCGGCGAAGCCCCAGTCGAGCAGGCTGGCGGCCTCGTCGTAGACCTTGCCCTGCGACTCGGGGTGCATCACCGTCACCAGCAGGGTGCGGCCGCCGCGTTCGGCGGCGCCGGTGAAGGTGGCGCCCGCATTGGTGGTGTAGCCGTTCTTGACGCCGATCAGGCCCGGGTACTTGCCGAGCAGCCGGTCGGTGTTGGCGATGTCGAAGCTGGTGCGCTGGCCGGTGAGCTTGTCCATCCCGCCGGGGAAGCGCGCGGTGCGGGTGGCGCAGTAGCTGCGGAAGTCGGCGTTGTGCAGCCCGGCCCGGGCGAAGAGGGTGAGGTCGTAGGCGGAGGAGACCTGGCCGTCCATGTCGTAGCCGTCGGGGGAGAGCACCTTGGTGTCGCCGGCCTGGAGCGCCCGGGCGCGCTCCTGCATCTCGGCGACGGTCCGCTGGATGCCGCCGTTCATGTGGGAGAGGACGTGGACGGCGTCGTTGCCGGAGCTGAGGAAGACGCCCCGCCAGAGGTCCTCGACCCGGTACGGCAGGTCCTCCTTGACGCCGACCAGGCTGCTGCCGACGCCGAGGTCGGCGAGCTCGGCCGTGGTGACCTTGTGCTCCAGCGCCCGGTCGAACTTGGGCAGCACGGTGTCCGCGAACAGCATCTTGAGGGTGCTGGCCGGGGGCAGCGGCAGATGGGGGTCGCGGGCGGCGAGCACCTCGCCGGTGGCCGCGTCGGCGACCAGCCAGGAGCGGCCGGTCAGCTCGGACGGCAGGGCCGGCGCCCCGGCCAGCGGCGCGACCTGGACGGTCGTGCGGCCGAGCCGCTCCCCGCCGACGGCGCCGCCGGAGTCCTGGGCGAGGGCCGACGGGGCGACGACAGTGAGCACCAGGGCGGCACAGACGACGGCGCCGGCCGCGGCCCGGGTGACGCAAGGCGACTTCTGTTGCACACGTTTGGGCTGCACACGGCGAACGTACCCGGGACGCGGCCGGGCTGCCGGGCCTGCTGCTCCGTCCGGAGCCCCGGGCGGGCGGGGGTCGGCGGCGGACGACTTTGGTGGCGGCGGTCCGCGCCGAAAGTCGGATGTCCGGCCGGGGGCGGATTTCTAGGCTCGGGGCATGAAGACCCTGTTCGGCTACCTCGGTTCCGTGTTGATCGTCGGCGGCGCCTCCGGCCTGCTGTCCACCTGGATCGAGGGCTTCCGGCTGTTCGGCTTCGTGCGGGTCCTGGTGCCGGCGGGCCACGAGATCGCCGGGTACGCCACCCTGGTGGTGCTCGGCGTCCTGCTGGCGCTCCCCGCCGCCCGGCGGTCCTAGCAGCGCTCCCCGGCCGCGATGCCGTCGAGCAGCACGGCGAGCCCGGCGCGGAAGGCCTCCCGGTGGCTGTCCTCCGGGGCGCCGCCGCCGGTGCTCTGAAGGGCGACGAGGAGGGGGAAGCGTTCCGCGAAGTCGGGTGCCAGCTCGGCGAGCCGGGCGGAGCGGGTGGCCCACCAGTCCTCGTCGGTGACCCCGGTCGCGGCTGCCGCGCCGCGCGCGTCGGCGGTGGTGGCGGCGAGGCCGCGGACGAACTGCCACAGCGCGGCGACCGCCCCGCGCAGCCGCTGCGGCGGCAGGCCGGCCGGCCGCAGCGCGCGCAACAGCGCCTCCATCGCGGCGAGTTCGGCGGGACCGAGGACCGGACGGGCCTGGGAGACCTGGAGCACCCAGGGGTGGCGCAGGTAGCAGGCGTACAGCTCCTCGGCCCAGGCGGTGACGGCTTCCCGCCAGTCGTCGGCCCCCTGGAGCTCGCCGGGAGGTTCGGCGCGGAGTTCGGCGAGTGCCCGGTCGTGCATCAGGTCGAGCAGTTCGGCCTTGCCCGGCACGTAGGTGTAGAGCGCCATTGCGGTCCGGCCGAGCCGTTCGCCCACGGCGCGCATCGACAGCGCGGCCATGCCCTCGGCGTCGGCCACCGCGATTCCGGCGGACACGATCGCGTCCACACTCAGACCCGGCTTGGGGCCGCTGCGCCCGGCGCGCGGCTCCTCGGGCGCACCCCAGAGCAGGGCGAGCGAGCGATGGGCGTCTCCCTGCCCGGCGTAGACGGTCATCCGGCATCTCCTTATGGCGTAAAGTGTCGTGCCGACGGCAACTCTTTATGCCGTAAGGTTACCAATCGGAGGGGTTTCGCGATGACATTGCCCGTCACCTTCGTCGAGGTTGCCGAGGTCCGGCGGATCACGCCGCGCACCGCCCGGATCACCTTCGCCGCCGAGGAACTGCCCGACACCGTCGGCACCGCCCCCGACCAGCAGCTCAAGCTCTGCTTCCCGCTCCCCGGGCAGTGCGAGCCGGTGCTGCCCGTCCGGCAGGACGACCCGATGGGCTGGTACCAGGCCTACCTGGCGATCCCCGAGGCGGAGCGCCCGGTGATGCGCAGCTTCACGCTGCGCCGCCGGCGGCCCGGCACCCGGCTGGTGGAGATCGACTTCGTGCTGCACGGGGACACCGGCCCGGCCGCCGCCTGGGCGCTGCGGGCAGCGCCGGGGGACCGGCTCGGGATGGTCGGCCCCTCCGCGCTGTACGCCCCGCCGGTCGCGTTCACCGAGGCCGCGGCGGACGCCGACTGGGTGCTGCTGGCCGGCGACGAGACCGCGCTGCCGGCGCTCGCGACCCTGGTCGAGGCGCTGCCCGAGGGGGAGCGGGTGTACGCGTGGATCGAGGTCGCCGACCGGGCGGAACGTCAGGACCTGGAGGGCCGTGCCGACCTGGAGGTGGAGTGGCTGTACCGCGACGGCGCGGCCCCGGGCACTGTGCTGACCGAGGCGTTCCGGGACGCCGTGCTGCCGGGGGGTGAGCCCTTCGTCTGGCTGGCCGGGGAGGCGGGGGCGGTCCGGACGATCCGTCGGCACCTGGTCGAGCAGCAGGGGGTGCCGAAGGAGAACATCGACTTCAGCGGCTACTGGCGCCACCGGCTGACCCAGGACGACGCGCCCACCGCCGAGGACCTGGCGGACGCTCAGGAGCGGCTGGCCGGGTCCTGACCGGGCCGGGCGGCCGCTCCGACGGGAGCCGGGCGGCCGTTTCGCCGGGCGGTGGCGGGGGAAGGGAGTCCGCCACCGCCCTTCGCGTGGCGGGCCGCCCGGCTCCGGCGAGGGCCGGTCGGTGGAAAGATGCGGATTCGGCCCGATTTCCTCCGTGAATTTTACTGATTGATGGTCAACTTTACTTTCTGATGGGGATTTACCCCCTTGTCGTGATCCTCTCGGGTGCGCTGGAATGCGTCAGCCGTCCATCTGACGAGAGGATTTATATGATCGGCTGGCGGAAAACCCAGCTAGCAGCCGCCGTCACGGTCACCGCCGCGTCCATGGTCCTGAGCCTCGGGACCATCGCCGGTGCGGCCCCGGGCCCCGACCCGCAGAACGCCCAGGCGGCGTCCGCGGACGGGGCTCCGGTGCCGGTGATCGTGATCCTGAAGGACCAGATCGCGGACGCCCCGGCCGACCACGGCCACCTGGGCGCCCGGCAGCAGAAGGCCGCCGACGCGCAGGCGCCGCTGCTGAACAAGGTCAAGGCGGGCGGCGGCACCGACATCAAGAGTTTCGTGGTCGGCAACGCCTTCTCGGCCACGGTCAGCCCCGCCCTGCGTGCCCAGCTCCAGGCGGACCCGGCCGTCTCCACCGTGGTGGCGGACGCCCAGGTCCAGGTCGCCCCGGCGGCGGCCGCCAAGGCGAAGGCGGCCAAGGACGCCGGTGCCGCAGCCGGCGCCAAGGCGCCCAAGACCGACGCCGCCCCGCAGGCCGTTTCGGGCAGCAACGGTCAGGGCGCCGAGGAGAACGCGACCAACACGGTCTGCCCCTCCGACCCGAGCAAGCCGCTGCTGGAGCCCGAGGGCCTGTACTCGACCAGGGCCGTCACCGGCAACGGCAAGCCCGGCGTGGAGGACCTGGCCACCGGCAAGGGCGTCAAGGTCGCCTACATCGCGGACGGCCTCGACCCGAACAACCCGGACTTCATCCGGGCCGACGGCTCGCACGCCGTGGTCGACTACCAGGACTTCGCGGGCGACGGCTGGGACGCGCCGACCGGTGCGGCGGAGGCCTTCGGCGACGCCTCGGCGGTCATCGCCCAGGGCCGCCAGGTCTACGACGTCTCCAAGTTCGTCAACTCCTCGCACCCGCTCCCGGCCGGCTGCAACATCCGCATCCGCGGCCTCGCCCCGGACGCCGACCTGGTCGCGCTGAAGGCCGGCGGCGAGATGATGTCCAACTCCTCGATCCTCCAGTCGATCGACTACGCGGTGCGGGTCGCCCACGTGGACGTGCTGAACGAGTCCTTCGGCGGCAACGTCACTCCGGACAGCGGCGCGCACGACACCATCTCGCTCTTCAACGAGCAGGCCGTCAAGGCCGGTGTGACCGTCGCCGTCTCCACCGGTGACGCCGGGATCAGCGGCACGATCGGCACCCCGGCCACCGACCCGTACGTGATCGCGGTCGGCGCCTCCACCGACAACCAGAACTACCAGCAGACCGGTTACGCGGCCTCCCGGTTCTCCAACAAGACCTGGAGCGACAGCCGCATCTCCGCGCTCTCCTCGGGCGGCTTCACCCAGGCCGGCCGGACGGTCGACCTGGTCGCGCCGGGCGAGTCGGACTGGGCGCTGTGCACGCCCGACACGAGCAAGTACACCGACTGCACGGGCTACAACGGCCAGCCCTCGCCGATCCAGCCGTTCGGCGGCACCAGCCAGTCGGCCCCGTTCGTCACCGGCGCCGCGGCCCTGGTCATCCAGGCCTACCGGGACACCCACGGTGGCGACTCGCCGGCCCCGGCACTGGTGAAGAAGTTCCTCACCGGCACCGCCACCGACCTCGGCGTGCCGGCCGAGGAGCAGGGCGCCGGCCTGCTGAACGTCCGCGCCGCCGTCGAGGCCGCCCGCGGCTACGACGACGGGGACGGCACCGACGGCGCGAAGACCGTCGTGGTCAACACCGGCCAGGTCGACATCGCCGGCGCCCCCGGCTCGACCCACACCGCCGACGTGTCCGTCACCAACACCAGTGACAGCACCCAGACGGTGAGCGCCGCGACCCGCAGCTTCGCCCCGCAGTCGAGCAACCAGCAGACCGTCCAGCTGGACCCGTCCTCCAAGGACACCTTCAAGTACGCGACCAACGGCGCGGACTGGGTGCAGAAGCAGGTCAAGTTCACCGTCCCGGCCGGCGCCGACCGCCTCGCGGCCTCGATCGCCTGGCAGGGCGCGCCCAACCCCGTCACCAACGGCCCGGTGGTCCGCATGACGCTGCTCGACCCGTCGGGCCGCTTCGAGACCAACACCCGTCCGCAGGGCGGCGCCACCCCGGCGAACTTCGGCCTGGTGGACGTCCCGCACCCGGTGGCCGGCGAGTGGACCGCGATCCTCTACACCCCGGCCGGCAAGGCCGGTTACAGCGGCGCGGTCCAGCTGGGCACCGCCACCCAGCGCGCGGTGCCGGCCGGCGCCGTGAGCCCGAGCACCACCGACCTGAAGCCGGGCCAGACCAAGACCCTCAAGGTCCAGCTCACCACTCCGGCCACCAGCGGCGACACCAGCGAGGCCGTCCTGGTCTCCAGCTCCAACGGCAACACCACCAGCGTCCCGGTCGTGCTGCGCAGCCTCGTCCCGGTCAACCAGGGCAAGGGCACCTTCACCGGCACCATCACCGGCGGCAACGCCCGCAGCGCCTCGCCGACGCAGAGCTTCTCGTACGCCTTCGACGTCCCGAAGGGCCAGAAGGACCTGCGGGTCGGCCTGACCGTCGGCAAGGACTCGAAGCTGCTCATGCAGGGCGCGCTGATCAGCCCGAACGGCACCCCGGTCGACATCGAGGGCAACGGGCAGTTCGACGCCCAGGGCAACCTGACCGGCGCCGGCAACGGCGTCTCGGCCACCACCGTCAACCCGGCCGCCGGCCGCTGGCGGTTCGTCCTGAACGTGCTCGGCCCGGTCAGCGGCCAGGAGCTCGCCCAGGACTTCACCGGCACCGTCGCGTTCAACCAGAACCAGGCCACCGCGGCCGGTCTGCCGAACGACGCCCGCACCGCGCTGGCGGCCGGCAAGCCGGTCACCGTCCAGGTGAACTACACCAACAACACCGTCGCGACCCAGCGGATCGCGGCCGACGGCCGGCTGGACCGCCGGGTGGACCTGCCGCTGGTGCCGCAGGGCGCCTCGGCGACCGTCAGCCTGCCGCTGAGCCTCAGCTCCACGGTGCCGTCCTTCCTGGTGCCGCCGGGCACCGACCGGCTCAAGGCCGTGGCGGCGTCCTCGACGCCGGCGCAGATCGAGCTGAGCGCCACCGCCGGCTCGCCGGACCTGTTCGGCGACCTGAAGAAGGCCCAGGACGGCTCGACCGTCTCGGTCGTGACCGACAACGGCACCGCCGAGCAGCCGGTCGTCCCCGGCACCTGGGGCACTTTCGTCCAGCAGATCGGCCCGTTCGGCAACGGCGGCGCGCCGGCCGGCACCTCCACCATCACGGCCACCGCGCACACCCAGGCCTTCGACCCGGCGCTGACCTCCAGCACCGGTGACCCGTACGCCGCCTCGGTGAACGCCTCGGCCGCGGCCGCCACCCCGGTGACCGTCGCCCCCGGCGCCACCGGTTCGCTCCAGGTGACGCTGACGCCGACCGGCCCGAAGGGCAGCACCGTCAAGGGCGTGCTGTACCTGGTGTCCGGCCCGACCGGCGTGGCCACCGCCAACAACGTCCTGAACACCACCGGTTCGGTGCTCGCGGCGATCCCGTACAGCTACACCGTGAACTGACGTCACGCCAGTTCGCCCGAGGCCGAGGCCGTCCCGGACTTCCGGGGCGGCCTCGGCTGCTTCCGGTGGCCGCAAGCCGGCGGGGTTCCGGGGACGGCCTGCTGGGCAGGGTCGGGGGTGAAGCGATGTGTCCTCCGGATGGGGAGTGGTGAGTTGAACCAGGCGATCAAGCACGGCGAGACCGAGGTGAACGGCGTACGGCTGCACTTCGCGGAGCAGGGCGAGGGGCCGCTGGTCCTGCTGCTGCACGGCTTCCCGGAGAGCTGGTACTCCTGGCGGCACCAGTTCGCGCCGCTCGCCGAGGCCGGTTACCGGGTCGTCGCGCCGGACCAGCGCGGGTACGCCCGCAGCGAGCAGCCCGAGCGGGTGGACGCCTACACCCTGCTGCACCTGGTCGGCGACGTGACCGCGCTGATCGGCGCGCTCGGCGAGGAGCGGGCGGTCGTGGTCGGGCACGACTGGGGCGCGCCGGTGGCCTGGGCCACCGCGGCGCTGCGGCCGGACCTGGTGCGCGGGGTGGCCGGGCTGAGCGTGCCACCCCTGCCGGCCGGGCCCGGCCCCTTGTCAGGCGCCCGGGAGAGCTTCGGCGAGGGCTTCTACCAGATCTACTTCCAGGAGCCGGGCCGGGCGGACGCCGAGCTGGCGGCCGACGTGAAATCCAGCCTGCGTCGCATCTTCTGCGGCATCCAGCCCGACGGCGAGCCGCGTCCGTGGGTCGTCCCGGAGGGCAAGAAGCTGCTGGACACCGTGCCGGAGCCGGAGCGCCTGCCGGACTGGCTCACCGACGCGGACCTCGACGCGTTCGCCGCCGACTACGCCCGGCACGGCGAGCGCGCCTTCACCGGGGGCCTCAACTGGTACCGCAACATCGACCGGAACAACGAGCTGATGACGGCCTTCACCGGCCGGCGGATCGACGTGCCGGCGCTGTACGTGGTCGGCGAGCAGGACCTGGTGAACGCGATGATCGCGCCGGAGGCGGTCGAGTACCTGCTGAAGAACCTGACGCCCGGACTGCACCGGCACGTCCGGCTGCCGGAGACCGGGCACTGGACGCAGCAGGAGCGCCCGGCCGAGGTCACCGCGGCGCTGCTGGACTTCCTGGAGCACCTGGACAGGTAGGCCGGCGACGTGCCGGTCGCGGCCGCCCGCCGGGGGCCGCGACCGGTGGGCCCGCCGGGCGTCAGACGGGCAGCAGGCGGGCGATCAGTTCGCCGAGGCGGCGGGTGTTGCGGCAGGAGTGCATCTCCACCACACCCGCGTAGGCGAGTGCGGCGGAGTCGCCGGTCGGCCAGAGCGAGGGCTGCTCCGGGTTGAGCCAGAACACCCGGCGGGCCCGGCCGGCGATCCGGCGCAGCGCGTCCAGGTTGGGGTCGCGCCGGTTGTTCCTGGCGTCGCCGAGGACCAGCACGCAGGTGCGCGGGCCGACGGCGTCCAGGTGGCGGTCCGCGAACTCCCCGAACGCGGAGCCGTAGTCGCTGTTGCCGTGGTAGCCCGTCACCTTGGCCCCGGTGAGGATCCGGGCGGCCAGGCGCGCCGGGTCGTCGCCGCCGCGGAGCAGGCCGGTCACCTCGGCGGTGCGGTTGACGAAGGCGAACACCCGGACCTTGCTGAACTGTTCGCTCATCGCCTGCACCAGCAGCATGGTGAAGTCGGCGAAGCCCGCCACCGAGCCGGAGACGTCGCACAGCAGCACCAGCTCGGGGCGGGCCGGGCGGCGCAGCCGGTAGGCGGGGCGCAGCGGCACCCCGCCGGTGGTCAGCGAGCGGCGCAGGGTGCGGCGCAGGTCGATCTCCCCGCGGGCGGCGCGGCGGCGCCGGGCGGCCAGCCGGGTGGCCAGTTTGCGGGCCAGCGGGTGGACGGTGCGGCGCAGTTCGGCGAGCTGGTCACGGCCGGCGTGGAGGAAGTCGACCCGGTCGGCGGTGGGAGCGACGGCGCGTTCGGCGATCCGCTCGGGGCCGCGCAGCTCGGCGACCCGGCGGCGGGCCTCGCCGGCGGCCATCGCGCGGAAGTCCCGGATGCGGCGGCGGATCTCGTCGGCGAGCACCCGGTCGGAGAGGTCCTGGGCGTCCCGGCGCTCGCGCAGCGCGGCCAGGACGCGGGCGAGCAGCGTGTCGGGGGCGAGCCGGCCGAGCGCCTGCTGGGCGGACCAGCCGTCGGAGCCGGGGGAGCCGCCGACGCCGTACCGGCCGAAGGCCTCCACCACCTCGCCGGCCAGCCGGGCCTGGGCGGCGCGGTCGTCGTCGGCCAGCGCGGCGGCCAGTCGGTCGCGCAGTTGCTCGCGCAGCGGGTCGGGGCGGCCGAAGCGCGGTGGCTCGGGGTCGTCGGGGACCGGCGGCGGGTCGGCCCGGACGGCCTCCGGGGTGCCGACGCCGAGCGGGAAGAACAGGTCGAAGGCGGCGTCGAAGACCGTCCGCTGGCTCTCCGAGCGCAGCAGGGCGGCGGCCAGGCCGGCCCGCATCTGCTCGCGGTCGGCGAAGCCGAGGACGTCCAGCACGGCGGCGGCGTCCACCGTCTCGGCGGGGCCGATCCGCAGGCCGTGCCCGCGCAGGGCGCGGACCAGGCCGGTGAGACGGGCGGCGGTGTCCGTCCGGTGGGGCGTCGTCATGCGAGGGTGAGCTTCTCGGCGGCCCTGCGGACGTCGTCCTGGTGCTTGAGGATCACCCCGAGTGTGTCCCGGACGACCGTCTCGTCCAGGGTGTCGGCGCCGAGGGCGAGCAGGGTGCGGGCCCAGTCGATGGTCTCGGCGACGGAGGGCGCCTTGCGCAGCTCCATCGCGCGCAGCGCGCCGACGACCCGGACCAGCGACTCGGCCAGCGTCTCGTCCAGGCCGGGCACCTTGAGCCGGACGATCCGGCGCTCCAGCTCGGCTTCGGGGTAGTCGAGGTGGAGGAAGAGGCAGCGGCGGCGCAGCGCCTCGGAGAGTTCGCGGGTGGCGTTCGAGGTGAGCAGGACGAAGGGGCGGCGGCTCGCGGTGATGGTGCCCAGCTCGGGGACGGTGACCTGGAAGTCGCTGAGCACCTCCAGCAGCAGCGCTTCCACCTCGACGTCGGCCTTGTCCATCTCGTCGATCAGCAGCACGGTCGGCTCCTCGCCGCGGATCGCGGTGAGCAGCGGGCGGGTGAGCAGGAACTCCTCGCCGAAGATGTCGGTGCGGGCCTCCTGCCAGCCCTCGTCGCGGCCGGCGGTGATACGCAGCAGCTGCTTGGCGTGGTTCCACTCGTAGAGCGCGCGGGCCTCGTCGATGCCCTCGTAGCACTGGAGCCGGACCAGCCGGGCGCGGCCGATCTCGGCCACCGCCTTGGCGAGTTCGGTCTTGCCGACGCCGGCGGGGCCCTCGACCAGCAGCGGCTTGCCGAGCCGGTCGGCGAGGAAGACGGTGGTGGCCACGGCGGTGGAGGCCAGGTAGCCGGTGGCGGCCAGCTGCTCGGCGGCGTCCGCCACCGAGGTGAAGAAGCCCGTGCCGTTGTCGCTCATCAACCCGCCCCGTTCCGGTTCGCCGTCTCCGTGCGGCGCCACCCTACCGGCCAGTCACTTCGCTGTCGCGGGGGCGGGGCGGGGTGGGGCGGTGGTGTCGGTGCGGTACGGCGGCACAGCGGTACGGCGGCGTACGGCCCCGGCGAAGGTGCCGTACGCCGCCGTCGTCACGACGGGCCGGACGGGCCCTGGCGTCAGTTGACGAAGAGGACCGGCTGGCCGGGGGCGGTGATGTCGACGACCTGGCCGTAGGTGGCGCTGAAGTAGCCGGTCGAGAAGCACAGGCTCGGGCCGGAGGCCAGGGCGAACGGCTGGCTGGTGAAGCCGATGGTGTTGCCGGTGTTCGAGGTGGTGCCGTTGATCCCGGTGCTGTTCTGGTAGTTGCAGCTGATGCTGCCCAGGATGGTGTTGAGCACCACCGTGGTGCCCATCGCGCCGGCCGCGCCGGGGGTGAGCTGGACCGGGTTGCCGGGGGCGTCGCTGACCGTGTTGGTGTACGGCAGGTTGGTGACGGTGATGCTCTTGACGCCCGTGACACCGATGACGTTGGAGGTGCAGGAGCCGAAGGTCTGGGTGTCGAGCCGCTCGACGGCGCTGCCCGGCGCGGCCGGGTTGGCGGTGACGGTCGCCGAGAAGGAGGAGGTGGCACACTTGATGCCGCTCGTCCCGGAGGCGCTGCTGTAGAAGGTCGCGTAGGTGCCGGAGACCAGGTTGGCGGACAGTACGTCGCCGACGGCGACGGCCGGGCCGGTCGGGCTGCCGGTGGTCAGGACTGCCGATCCGGCGGCCTGGGCGGGGGCCACGGCCGCTCCGGTGAGGGCGAGCGAGGCGAGGGCGGCGGTGGCGAGGGTGCGGCTGATGCGCATGAGGGTGCCTCTCTCCGTCCGGTGGACGGGTGGGGGGAGCCCCGGCGTGCGGGTGTGGTGGTGTGCACGACGGGGGAGGTGCATGGCGTACCGGAGGCTTCGTACCGGGGGCTTCGGCTCATGCCGAGGGGCGGGCGGGCCCGGCGCCACGGGCCCGTCCGTGCGGTACGGCGGTGCGGACGTACGCGAGGTGAACGTACGGCGGTGCGGTGGTACGGCCTTGCGTACGGGCGGCGGCGTGGAACACCGCGGCACCGCGCGTTCGGTCGGGGACGTGCGGTGCCGTGGGGGCACGTCGACGGCTGCCACCGTCACGGTCCCGCCTCCGCCGTGGTCCCGTGGCCTGGGCGTTCGCCCCGGCCTGTCGGAGCCCCGGAGGTCCCGCCGGCGGGGGCCTGCTGGCCCACCGGTTGGAAACCTGTCAGTGTTGTAAACCCGGTGTTCCGTCAATGTCAATACAGGACACAGGAGTTGGTGATGGATCGGAAGTACCTCCGCGGAGCCGACGTGGTCCTGCTGCCGGGTGCCCGGACCGGCCGCGATCCGGCCCGCTCGATCAAGCCCGGCCCGCGCCGGCTGCCCGCAGGCGTGGTCGCCGCGACCCAGCGAGAGCGGCTGCTGGACGGGCTGGTGCGGACCGTCGCCGAGCGCGGCTACCAGCACGCCACGATCAGCGACATCTGTCGCGCGGCGGGCGTGACCAGGCCGGTCTTCTACGAGCTGTTCAGCGGCAAGGAGGACGCCTTCCTGGCCGCGCACCGGTACGGAACCGGCGTGGTGATCGCACGGATGGGGGCGGCCTTCGCGGCCGAATCCGACTGGTGCCGGGGCGTCCGGAAGGCGCTCGGCGTGATGCTCCAACTGCTCGCGGGAACACCGGCGTTCGCCACGATGGCGGTGATCGAGATCGAGGCGGTCGGCCCGGCCGGCCGACGCGAGCGAGCCCAACTGCTCACCAGGTTCCGGGCGTTCTTCTCCGACGTTCCCCAACTTCCCGGCGGGGTCGAGTCGAAGGAGATGGTGGATGCCGTGGTGGGCGGCGTCTACAGCACGATCTACCGGCGGATCGACTCCGGCCGGACCGAACAACTGCTGGATCTCCTGCCGACGTTGAGCATGTTCTGCCTGTCGCCGTTCCTCGGCCCGGCGGAAGCGGCCGAGCGGCTGGGGGTGAGGGACTGGCCGAAGCGGGTCGCCGATTGGTGAAGAACCTTCGTGCACCTGTATTGACCGGGCCAATACCGGGCAGTAGCTTCCCAGTTACTTACCGCGCTCCGACCTGACCCGCCCCGCTGCCGAGGGGCGGACGGACCGGTCGGGCCGGGGAACGCTGTCCGCGCCAGGACAACGTGCCAGTGCCTGCACACCCATCCACCCACAGGGAGCACACATGGCCATGTCCGAGGACGCCGCCACGGCGGCCGAGACCCCGCAGACGCCGAGCACGACGAGAAGAGGCCGGATACGGGGCAAGCGCACCGCCCTGATGGCCGTACCGGCCGTCGCGGCCGGGGGCGTCCTGATGGCGCTCACCGCCCAGGGCGTGCTCGCCGCCCAGTTCTCCATCTCCGGTATGCCGTTCACCATCACCGCCGACAAGCTGGAGGGCGAGGGCTTCGCGCAGTTCGGCGCGCTGGACTCGATGATCCCCGACAGCCCCAACGCGGGCTCCACCGGCGGCCAGGTGCTCGTCGCGGTGTCGGCGATCAAGAAGGCCGAGATCACCAACCTGTGCCAGAGCGTCGACCTCGGCGGCATCAACCTGGTGATCCACGCGGGCGACGGCGGCACCCCCGTCTCCGCAAGCAACCTCACCACCGACTCCGACCTGCTCTCCGGCGACGCGGAGTTCACCAACATCGAGATCGGCGGCGACGCCAGCACCTACACCAAGGCCGGCCCGATCGGCAAGGGCGGCCCCGGCGTGTTCGGCCAGCAGGCCGACACCGTCAAGCTGACCCACCTGAACCAGCACAACTACGCGAGCACCGCCGTCGGGTTCAAGCTGCCCAACCTGCGGCTGAGCTTCAGCTCCACGGGCTGCTGAGCATGACGGAGTCCGTACCGGAGCAGGCCGGCACCGGCGAGGCCACTGCGGCACGGGGCGAGGGGGTGGCCTCCGAGGGGACGGCGGCCGCGCCCGCCCAGGCCGTGGCGGCCCCTGCGGCCGAGCCCGCCGCACGCCCGGTCAAGCGCGACTGGCGGGGCAAGCGACCGTTCTGGGGCGGGCTGCTGGTGACGCTCGGCGGCGCCGAGATCCTGTTCACCCTGAAGGCCCCGCTGCCCGTCATCCTGCACATCGGGATGCAGGGGCTGGCCGGGTACCTGGTGCCGGCGGTGATGGTGCTGTGCGGCCTGCTGATCCTGTTCAACCCGGCGCAGCGGCTGTTCTACTCCATCCTCGCCGTGCTGGCCTCGCTGGCCAGCTGGGTCACCTCCAACCTGGGCGGCTTCCTGGTCGGGATGCTGCTCGGGGTGGTCGGCGCCTGTCTCACCTTCGGGTGGCTGCCCGACCAGCCGCTGCGCCAGGGCCGGCAGCGGCGGCTGGAACGCCGGGAGGCGCGCCGGGCGGAAGTCTGACGGCGGTGCCCCGGGTCCCGGTGGTGGGAGAGCACCGGGGCGCGGGGCCCCTGCGCCGTCGCGCGCGGGGCACCGCCGGGGCCGCAGCCGTCCACGGTGGCCGAACACCATTCCGGTCCGCACGCACCACCGCAAGGGGTCGAAGGTCCCGGGTCCGTCCGGGGCGATCGGCCCTTCTCGCGTTCGGCGCCCCGGCAGTTGACTGGGCAGGATATGGACAACAGCAGCAGCACGCAATTTGCCAACGGCACCGCCACCGCCGAGTACGACCGTCTCATCGCCCGCCACCACGCCATGCGCCTGCGCCGCCAGCTCCTCGCCCCGTCCTCCTCGGCCGGCGGCGACTTCGGGTACGGCGCGTACGGCGAGGACGGCGGCTACGACGGCGCAGCCGACCAGCACCTGATCCGGCGCGACCTGGACCTGATCTCCCCGCTCGCGGAACTGATCGACCACCTGTACGCGGTGATGTTCGGCCGCCGCCCGTTCCTGCGACCGCTCTTCCCCGCCTCGATGGAGTTCCAGCAGCTCCACCTGGAACGGATCTTCCACCACCTGATCGACCGCCTCGACCGCCCGGACGAGCTGGCGCAGACTCTCCGCCAGCTCGGTCGCGACCACCGGAAACTGGGCGTCCGGCCGGTGCACTACGAGGCGTTCGAGGAAGCCCTGTGCGCGGCGGTCCGACACCGGGCCGGCGAACGCTGGACCGAGGAGCTGGAGGGCGCCTGGGTGCGGATGCTGCGCTTCGCCGTCGGCTCGATGGTGGCCGGCGCCGACTCCGCGCTCACCGAACCCCCGTACTGGCACGCCGTGGTGACCGGCCACGAGCGCCGCCGCCCCGACCTCGCCGTGCTGCGGGTGCGCACCGGCGAGCTGTACCCGTACCAGGCCGGGCAGTACGGCACCGTCGAGCACCCGGCGCTGCCGCACACCTGGCGGCAGTACTCGATGGGCTGCGCCCCGCGGGCCGACAACGAGCTGGAGTTCCACGTCCGCCGCACCGGCGTCGGCGGGGTCAGTGCCGCCCTGGTCGAGCACACCGCCGTCGGCGACCGGCTGCGCCTCGGACCGCCGCGCGGCAGCCTGCTGCCCGACGGCGACGCCCGCGACCTGCTGCTGGTCGCGGGAGGCACCGGCCTCGCCCCGATGAAGGCGATCGTCGAGCAGCAGGCCGCCCACCGGCCGACCGGCCGCCGGGTCCACCTGTTCGTCGGCGCCCGGGACCGAGCCGACCTCTACGACTGGCAGGCGCTGGCCGAACTCGGCCTGCACAAGCCGTGGTTGACCGTCACCCCGGTCACCGTCGGCGAGCTCGCCGACACCGTCGCGACGGCCGGAGACTGGCGCGAGCACCTGGCCTGCGTCACCGGGCCGGTCGGCATGGTCGGCTCCGTCCGCACCCGGCTGGCGGCGGCCGGGCTGCCGTCGGCGCAGGTGCGGTTCGACCAGGCGCTCTTCCGGTGATGCCGGCAGGACGGCCGCCGGTTCGGCGGTCGTCCGCTCAGCGGAAGCAGTAGGAGTCGGAGGAGGCGTCGCCGCCCGCCAGGTGGGTCTGGTGGACGCGCAGGCCCCGGAAGTCGGCGCCGTGCGGGAAGAAGCGTTCGTCGATGCTCAGCCCGCCGGCGTCCGGGTCGGCGTCCAGCTTGACCATCCAGGGCTCGATGCCGTCCGGGTAGAACTGGTCGTCCCAGGCGCCGTAGAGCGAGTTGGTGAGGTAGATCCGCCGGCCGTCCCGGCTGATCTCCACCATCTGCGGCGCCCCGCTCAGCGGACGGCCGGGCTCGGCCGGGTGCGGGGTGCGGGCGGCGATCCCGCCGAGTCGCACGGAGCCGGTCGGCCGGGGGTGGAACGGGTCCGAGACGTCGTACTGGAACAGCTCGCCGGTGCCCCAGGCGGACACGTACAGCCAGCGGTCGTCCACCGACAGGTTGATGTCGGTGACCAGCGGCGGCACCGCCCCGAACGGCTGCAGCGCGGGCGGCAGGTCCTCGGCCTTGGCCGGCTCGGCGGGGATCTCGATCACCTTGCGCGCGGTGAACGCCGGCCCCTCCCGGTACCAGAGCCAGACCGAGGAGGACAGGTCCTCGACGTTGGTGACCACCCCGGCGAACCCCCACTCCGCCTGCGGGTCGTGCGCCGGGCGCAGCTCCAGCACCATCTGGTACTGGTCGCCGAGGTCCACCCGCTGGAGGTGGCGGCCGGAGTCCAGCTCCCAGAAGTGCAGCGCGTGACCGTACTTGCGCCCGAGCAGGAGGTCCGGCACCACCCCGTCCTCCACCATCCGCGGGCTGCCCCACTCGCTGGTGATGCCCACGTTGGTGCCCAGGTGCCACCAGACGTCGTAGGCGAAGTGCTGCGGGCCGCGCTCGGTCTCCCAGGCGCGCAGCACCTCGAAGGTGGTGTGGTCGAGCAGCGCCACCCCGCCCGGGCCGTCGTCGCCCTCACCGCTGCCCAGGCAGGAGAGGAAGACGCCGTCGGGGCCGCAGTGCAGGGTGTGCGGGCGCGAGTAGCCCGCCTTGGCGGCGAGCTCCTCGGCCTCGATCGTCCTGACCAGGTGCGGGCGGACCGGGTCGGGGTGGGTGTCCAGCACGTGCAGCCGCGAGGAGCGCAGCCCGGGGAGCAGCAGGTAGCGCCGCTCCGGGTCCCGGTGGCAGGCGTGGGCGAGGGCGCTGGAGCAGGCGTTCCAGCCGAAGTGGTGCAACTCGTCGCCGAGCGTGGGCAGTTCGGCGAAGTTCAGAACCTTCCCGTAGCTCGCCGAGTCCGGATCGGTGTCGACGCTCAGCAACGCGTCCGGCCGCTGCCCCGAGCGGTCGAACCCGGCCACGTACGCCAGCTTCTCCGGCGGAGCGGCGATCGCCTCGGCGGCCGAACGGTAGAGCGACGGATCGGTGTGCCCGTGTTGCATGCAAACTCCCCAACTCGCCTTGTCTGTCCGGAAAGCGTTCCACACGACCACCGGCGCACAGCAGGCGTACGAGGGGCGGACGGCTACCCTTGCGGGGTGCACAACAGCATTCGAGGCGGGGCCTTCCACGCCCCGGTCGTCCAGACGGACACCGCACACGTGTCCGTCTCCGCCCGGCCGCCGACCATCGCGGGGCTGCCACCCCTCACCTCCGCCTTCACCGGGCGCGACCAGGATCTCGCCGAACTGCGCGCCCTGTTGACGGCGGACGGGCCGCCGACGGTGACGGTCAGCGGGCTCGGCGGCATCGGCAAGACGACGCTGGCGATCGCCGTCGGCCACGCGCTCCTGAACTCCGCGCACTTCTCCGCCGCCCTCTTCGTCGACCTCCGCGGCTACGACGACGCCCCGGTGGAGGCAGGGCAGGCCCTGGACACCCTGCTCCGCGCCCTCGGCGTCCCCGCCGAACACATCCCCCCGGACCCGGAGACCCGCGCCACCCTCTACCGCGACCGGCTGGAACGGCACGGCGGTGGCGTCCTCGTCATCGCCGACAACGCCTGCGCCGCCGACCAGGTCCGCCTCCTGCAACCCCCCTCCACCGGGCACCGACTGCTGGTCACCTCCCGGGAGACCCTCCCCAGCCTCGGCGCCCGCCTCCACCGCCTCGGCGTCCTGGACGCCGAGGCGGCCGTGGTCCTCCTCGACACGGCCGTCCGCACCGCCCGCGCGGACGACGACCGCGTCACGGCGGGCGCCGAGGGCAGCCACCGGATCGCGAAGTCGTGCGGGTACCTGCCGCTCGCCCTGAAGCTCGCCGCCGCCCAACTGGTCCTCGACCAGCACCTGCGACCGGTCGAGCTCGCCGACGACCTGGTCCACGGCACGAGCCGCCTGGACCTCCTGCGCGACGGCGACACCGGGATCCGCCGCACCATCGACCGTTCCTACCGTCGTCTCACCCCCGAGCAGGCCGAGCTCTTCCGCTTCCTCCCGATCTGCGTCGGACACGACGTCTCGACCGAAGCCGGCGCGGTGCTCGTCGACCGCGGGGTCCGGGAGACCCGAGCCCTGCTCGCCCAACTGGCAGGCGCCGCACTGATCGAGCAGAGCCCCTCGGGCGGCCGGTGGTACATGCACGATCTCGTCCGGCTCTACGCCCTGGAACAACTGGGGGAGGACCTCGAACTGGGCGCACGTGGGCTGAGCCGGCTCACGGAGTACTACGTGATGACCGCGCACGCCGCCAACCGACGGGTCACGTCGAGGCCCGACCGGCCGGACGCCGGTGTCTTCGCGGAACGGACCGCCGCCCTGGCCTGGTTGGACCGTGAACGGGCGAACATGGTGGCCATGACCCTGGGGATGGCACTCGTGGGCATCCACAGAGGGGTGCTCCGCCTCTCGCCCGTCGTGATGCCCGGGTTGATCCGCAGTGGCAGCGCCGAGATGGCGATCGCCGTCTCGGAGGCGGCACTGAGGGCTGCGGGTTCCCCCGGTTCCGGTGCCGACGAATCCGACGAGGCGAGTGCCTGGAACGACTACGGGATCTCGCTCCGCCTCGCGGGGCGCGCCGAGGAATCGGTCGAAGCCCATCGACGAGCCCTCGCCGTCGCGGTCGGCCGTTCCCGCTCGTCCGGCCGGCTGGTCGCCCTGTTCAACCTGGGCGAGGTGCTGAGGACGGTCGGCCGCCCCGAGGAAGCCCTTGAGCCCCTCGAACGCGTCCGTGCGCTCTGCCAGGACCACGAGGACCGGTACTGCGAGGCCGAGGCCTGGAAGAGCACCGGAGCGGCGCTTCGGGCCCTGGGCCGGAACGACGAGGCGGCCCGGGCACTGGACCGTGCCACCCGCATCCACCTGGCCCTGGGCGCGACCCGGGCGCACGCCCAGAGCCAGGAGGATCCCGAGCCCACCCACGGGGCCGGGGAGTGGGCCGGCCGGTGACACCCCGCCTCCGAGCGCCCCGCAGCTACCGGCCGGTATGGTCAGGGGCGGAGACAGGTGGTCGCCTGCCGGGACGGGCAGGCCGAGCAGAGGACGGGTGCGGCGGCAGATGGAGTTCCGTGAAGACATCCTGGGTGCCCCCTACGAGGCGGCGGAGCTGATGCTGCGGCCCGATGCCGAAGGGGCGGTGTGCGCGACGCTCGTGCGTCGGCTGGTGCCCGGGGCGGAGCGGGCCGTGCTGTACATCCACGGGTACAACGACTACTTCTTCCAGACCAACCTCGCCGAGCACTACACCGCGCTCGGGTTCTCCTTCTACGCGCTGGACCTGCGCAAGTACGGGCGCTCCCTGCGCCCGCACCAGTCGCCGAACTTCGTCCGCGACCTCGCCGAGTACGACGAGGAGATCGACGAGGCGGTCCGGATCATCCGCGAGCTGGACGGACACCGGCAGCTGCTGCTCAACGGGCACTCGACCGGCGGACTGGTCGGGGCGCTGTGGGCGGGGCGACGGGCCGGGCGCGGGGTGGTGGACGGGCTGTTCCTGAACAGTCCGTTCCTGTCCATGCCGGCCGGGCAGGCGGTCCGTACGGTCGGCGGGCCGGCCGTGACGGCGATCGGACGGCTGGCGCCGACCCGCATCCTGCCGTCCTCGCTCAACCCGCACTACACCCACAGCCTGCACAAGGACCACAAGGGCGAGTGGGACTTCGACCTCACCCTCAAGCCCGCCGAGGGCTTCCCGCTGTACGCGGGGTGGCTGGCGGCGATCCACCAGGGCCACCGGCGGCTGCGCCACGGGCTGGGGATCGACGTGCCGGTGCTGCTGATGGCCTCGACCCGGTCCGTCTCCACCACCAAGTGGCACGACGCGCTGCACCACGCCGACGCCGTGCTGCGCGCCGACGACATCGCCGCACAGGGGCCGCGGCTGGGCCGGCACGTCACCATCGTGCGGATCAAGGGCGGCATGCACGACCTGGTGCTGTCCGGTGAGACGGCCCGCACCGAGGCGTTCGCCGAGCTGGACCACTGGCTGGCGGCCCACCTCGACGGGCGTCCGGCGGACGTGCAGCCCGTGGCCGCGCAGCCCGCCGGGGAGAGCGCGTGACCGACGAGCCGGTGCCGGTCGGGAGGCGGACCGACCTGGGCTTCGCCAAGCTCATGCCCGACCTCGACCGGGACGGCGGCTGGCTGCTCACCCTGGACGGCACCCCGCAGTCGTACGTCGACCTCGCCGACCCGACCCACCTGGAGTTCGAGTACACCCGGCGCCTCGGCCACCTCGCCGACGCCCTCGCCCCCGCCGGGCGGCCGCTGGACGTGGTGCACCTCGGCGGCGGCGCGCTCACCCTGCCCCGCTACCTGGCCGCGACCCGGCCCGGTTCGCGGCAGCGGGTGGTGGAGGTCGACGGGCCGCTGTTGGAGCTGGTCGCCGAGCAGCTGCCCTGGCAGGGCCCCGGCGCGGACATCATCGCGACCGTCGGCGACGCCCGGGCGGCCCTCGCCGGCACCCCGCCAGGCTCGCAGGACCTGGTGATCGCCGACGTCTTCCACGGCTCGCGCACCCCCGCCCACCTGACCTCGGTGGAGTTCCTGCGGCTGGCGGCGACCGCGCTGCGCCCCGGCGGCTGCTACGCGGCGAACCTGGCGGACGGCCCGCCGCTGGCCTTCGCCAAGGCGCAGGCGGCGACGGTGCGCGCGGTGTTCCCGTACGTCTGCCTGGTGGCGGAGGCGCCGGTGCTGCGCGGCCGCCGGTACGGCAACATCCTGCTGGCGGGGTCGACGGCGCCACTGCCGGTGGCCGAGCTGACCCGGCTGCTCGCGGGCGACATCTTCCCGGCCCGGCTCACCGAGGGGGAGGACCTGGCGGCACTGGTCGGCCGGACCGCCCCGGTCACCGACGCGGAGGCCACCGACTCCCCGCCCCCTCCGGACGGCGCCTTCAGCATCGGGTGAGGCCCCGTACCGGCGGGCGGCCCGCCCGCCGGTACAGGGCCTCACCCGCATGCTTCCCGGGGTGGGCGATCAGCGCCACACCCGGACGTCAGCCGACCAGCTTCCTGTACGCGGCGGCGTCGAGGAGGCCGTTGGTGGATGCGCCCGGGGCGAGCTTGATCTTGAAGAGCCAGGCCTCGTAAGCGTCGTCGTTCACGTCCTCGGGGGCGTCCGCCGCGTCCGCGTTGATGGCGACGACCTCGCCGGTGACCGGGGTGAAGATGTCGGACGCGGCCTTGACGGACTCCACGACGCCCACCGGATCCCCGGCCCTGACCTGCGAACCGACCTTGGGCAGCTCCAGGAAGACGATGTCGCCGAGGGACGACTGGGCGTGGTCGGTGAGGCCGATCGTCAGCGTGCCGTCGGCCTCCGCCCGGATCCACTCGTGCTCATCGGTGTACTTGAGGTCCGTCGGGATATTGGACATGCCGCTCTCCATCCGGGTGTTCACGCACCGTCGACCACTCGTTGCAGTCGATCACCACGGCAGTCTGCTACATCCCCTGCCCGATCAGGACATCATCCGGAAAAATCGGTACAAGCCGTCCCAAATGGTGACCGCAGTCCGGTGAGCTTGACCGATTTTCGTCCGAGCCGCGGCCCGAGCCGGATGGCGGCGCGTCGGCGGAACGGGAGGGGCGGACGGGGTGTCAGAATCGGCGGGTTCATGCCCACGACGGGAACGCGACGGGAACGCGACGGGACCACGTCCGAAGGAGCGAGCGATGAGTGGCGGCGGGGAACGGCCGGAGCTGGGGCAGGTACCGGAGACGGCGCTGTGGACGCTGTGGCACCGGGCGCTGGAGGCACGGCGGCCGGACACCGTGCTGCCGGACCCGAAGGCGGTCGAGCTGGTGGACCGGATCGACTACCCGTTCGCGGAGCGGTTCGGCACCAGCGGCACCCAGGCCCAGCTCCAGGCGCTGCGCGCGGCCTGCTTCGACCGCGAGGTGGCCGACTTCCTTGCCCGGGAGCCGCGCGGCACCGTGGTCTGCCTGGGGGAGGGCCTGGAGACCCAGTACTGGCGGGTCGACAACGGGCGGGCCCACTGGCTGAGCGTGGACCTGCCCGACGTGGTGGCGCTGCGCGAGGAGCTGTTGCCGCCCGGCTCGCGCCAGCGCTACCTGGCCGCCGACGCCACCGAACTGGGGTGGGCCGACGAGGTGGACCGCAACCGTGAGGTGCTGGTCACTGCTCAGGGCCTGTTGATGTACCTTCCGCCGGCCCGGGTGAGATCCCTGATCGCAGGCTGCGCGGAGCGGTTCCCGGGCGGCTCGCTGGTGCTGGACGCCGTGCCGCGCTGGTTCAGCCGGCTCACCCTGAAAGGGACGGTGCGTGCCCACGGCTACCAGGCGCCGCCGATGCCCTGGGCGATGGACGCGGGCGAACGGGACAAGCTCCGCACCGCCAGTCCGGCGGTGGCGGCGGTGCGGGACGTCCGGCCGACCGGCGGACGCGGGCTCGTCGGAGCCCTGCTGCCACTTGCACTGACCATCCCGCCACTGGTCACCCGCCGTCCCTCCGTCACCGTCCTGAACTTCGCCGAGCGGCCCACGCAGTCGTAGACGGTTTCCCACGGTCTCGATGGGGAGACGCCATCCCCGAGGCGACGAGCCGCACCGCCGCCGGAGGCGGGTCCGCCGGCCGATGGTTGTCCCAGCGGCGTGAAAGAGTGCGTCTCCGGGGGTGGTTGCCGGCTTCGGTGTCCGGTGGTGCCGGTGACTGTCAGGGCCGTGGGAGCTTGGGGTTGGACGGACTGGTGAGTGTGGACGGCGAGGTGTCCGCCGCTGTGCGGGCAGCGGACGGGGAGGCGTTCGGCGGGCTTGCCGAGCGGTATCGGCCGGAGTTGCGGGTGTACTGCTACCGGATGCTGGGCTCTTACGACGAGGCCGAGGACCTGGTGCAGGAGGCCTTGCTGCGGGCGTGGCGCTACCGCGGGAGCTTCCAGGGCCGCTCCACGTTCCGGGCGTGGCTGTACCGGATCGCGACGAACGTGTGCTTGGACTTCCTCGACCGGCACCCGCGGCAGCCAAGGCCGGGAGGGACCGGTCGACCGACCGAGGTGCCGTGGCTGCAGCCGTACCCGGACCGGTTGCCGGAGCCGGTGGCCGCGCGGGAGGCGGAGCCGGAGGCGGTGGCCGTCGCCAGGGAGACCATCGAGTTGGCGTTCGTGGTGGCCATCCAGCACCTGCCGCCCCGCCAGCGGGCGGTGCTGATCCTGCGGGACGTGCTCGGCTGGTCGGCGGCGGAAACCGCCACGCTGCTGGAGACGAGCGTGGCCGCGGTGAAGAGCGCACTGCAGCGGGCACGCCCGGTGCTGCGGGAGCACCTGCCGGAACGCCGCGCCGTCCAGGCCACGGCCGCACCGCTTGCCGAACGGGAGCGCGAGCTGCTGCGACGGTTCATGGCCGCCCACGAGCGGGCCGACATGGCGGCGTTCGCCGACCTGTTGAGCGAGGACGTACGGCTGTCCATGCCGCCGTTGCCGTACTCCTTCGCCGGCCGGGCGGCCGTCGTCGCGTTCGTCGAGGACGCCCTGGGATCGGGATCGCCGCTGCACCGGGGGCAGTGGCGGGGTGTGCCGGTCGTGGCGAACCGGCAGCCGGCCATGGCCGGCTACATCCGGCTGCCGGGGGAGCCGGCCTACGAGCCGCAGGTGCTCGACGTGCTGCGCGTCGAGGGCACGAGGATCACCGAGATCGTCGCGTTCGAGCCCGGAGTCTTCGGCGCGTTCGGCCTGCCGGCGATCCTGCTCTGACGGCTCCGATTCCTTTTCCGCGCCCAGGTGGTCTCACAGTGCACGACCGCGGCCGGCGCGGTCGAGGACAAGGAGTTGACCGTGCACACACTGACCTCCGAGGAACTGGCAGTCCTGCCGCAGGGAGACGTCCGCCTCCTGGGCAGCACCGTCGCGCAGGCCTTGCTGGCTTCGACCGAGCTGGCGCGCGTGGCGTACGTGGCCGCCGACGGCACACCACGGGTGTTCCCGATGCTGTTCCACTGGACAGGACACGATGTGGTGCTGTCCACGTTCTTCCCCGCCCGGAAGATCGCGGCGCTGCGGGCCAGGCCCGACGTGGCGATCACGATCGACGCCGCGGGGACCCCGCCGCGGGCACTGCTGATCCGTGGTCGTGCCCAGGTGACCGATGTCGACGGAATCGTCCCGGAGTACTTGCTGGCCATGCGCCGCTACGCCGGTGACGAACAGGGCGCGGCCCAGGTCGCGGCCGTCGACCATCCAGGCGTGCGGATGGCGCGGATCGCGGTGCGCCCCGCCTGGGTGGGAGTCCTGGACTTCCAGACCCGGTTCCCCGGCGACACCACGGCCGCCGAGTTCAACCGCCGGGGACAGGCGTGACGGCCGAGTACGTGTTCGTCCCCGGAGCAGCATCCGGCTCCTGATCCAACCGGCCGGTGACAGGGGCTCCGTGCCCGACCCTGTCACCGGCGGGTGACAGGGTCCCCGTCGTGCTCGGTGTCGATCACGACGCCGGGTGCTCGCAGGCGGTCGGCGGCGCCGCGTGCGACGATGAAGAGGATTCGGCCCGGCCGGTAGGCGGCGGGAGGAACGGACATGGAGATCAAGCCGCAGGCGGCTGTCATCCCCAAGGACACCGACCAGCTGGAACAGGGGAAGTACGGCCCGATCTTCCCGAAGACGCCCGCGTGTTACGGCTTCACGATCGTCGCGAGGGTGAAGCCGGGCCGGGCCGAGGCCTTGCGGGAGTACGGGCACGCCCTGGCCGAGGCGCTGGAGAACGATCCACATCTTCTCGCGCCGCTGAAGCTGCACTACCTGCGCTGGGTGCTCTTCGACGACGACACGCGGTTCATGTACCAGGGGATCTTCGACACCGATTTCGACAAGTACACCGAGGACGCCATCGCCCTGTTCAGCAGGGCGGGGGTGAGCACGGCTTTCGAGAACCTCGAAGGGTTTCCCGAGGACTGGAGAACCGACCCCGAGGCGTTCGTCAGGTTCGTGCGTGCGCACCACTGCCCGAGCTTCATCGAGTACGGGGAATACCCCTACGTCACGGCCGACGAGATCAAGAAGGCGCTACGGATCAAGAACGCCCTGTCGGAGATGCTCGACCAGTTGCAGTGAGTGCCCGCGGCCCGCCCTGCGCGCGAGCTGACGCGCCGATGGCCCGCTGCCGAGGGAGGCGCCATGAGTGAGGCCACCACCGCCCGCACCTACAACCAGAACCACGTTCCGCGCGCCCCCACGCCCGGGCGACGGCGGGTGAGTGTCTACGTCTCGTGGAGCTATCCGGCCGAGGCGGGAAGGAACCCGGCCGAGCTGGACAACCGGTTCTCCACGATGACCGAGGTGCGGCGGGTGACCTGGCCTGCCTACGAGGACCCGAAGTGGTCCGACCCGCTGCGGTTCCAGCAGGGCATCGCGGGATCGCTGGAGTTGTTCTTCTGGGCCTGGGTGCCGTTCCAGCAGTTCGTCGAGGAAACCACAGGACACCCCGTCCCCGTGTACCAGCGCATCGACCAGGCCGGGTTCCACACCCCGCTCGACGAGCGGGTACTGGCCGACACCGACACCCTGTTCGTCTTCGGGCTGGACCACACGGTCACCGGCCAGGAGGCGGAGCCCGGGGAGGTCGAGGCGCTGCGGGCGTTCCTCGGCCGGGAGGACGCCTGTCTGGTCCTCGGGCCCCACCACGACGTGGGCGCATCGGACGATCTGACGGTGCGGGACATCGAGTACCACCACCACGGCGATCCCCTGGTGCCCCGCCAACAGCGTTTCGCCGGATACCTCCGGGGTGTGATGCACGGACTCGGCGTGCCGGTGGAGAACCGCTACGGGCTGCGGCCCGCCGTGCGGGAGCAGAACAAGATCGCCCCGTTCTCCGCGTCCAGGGACCTGGACCCGAAGGGATGGCTGGAAGGAGTGACCAACTTCAACTTCCACCAGCACCTGCCGCACTACGCCGTGACGACGGACCAGCCGGACATCGTTCACGTCCTGGCCAGGCAGCCGATCGACACCTCCAGGCCGCATCCGTTCACCGAAGCCGGCAACCTCACGTTCAACATGTTCCTGTGGATGCCCCCGGAAGGTGAGCGGGCCGGCGACCTCCTGCTCGCCGACTCCACGATCTTCAGTTCCCTGTTCGGCGGCGACGAGAGCCTGCGCAACTTCTGGCGGAACCTCGTCACCAGGTAGCGCCGCAGGCCGTTGCAGAGCGGTGAGGAGGTGGCTCCCGTGAGCGAACCGCGAGCCGTACTGGAGCTCGACGACATCCAGCGTGGAGTGCTCAGCCCCCGGCCGACCCCGTACGCGGCGAGCTATCTGGTGTTCCGCATCGACGACCGGACGCACGGGCGGGAGCTGATGCGGCGCGCGAGCGCGACGGTGACCTCGGCCGCCGACTCGGCCGACCCCCTGGGGGAGACGTGGGTGAGCGTCGCGGTCACCTGTCACGGGCTGGAGGCCCTCGGCGTGCCGCGCTCGTCGCTGGAGACGTTCGCGTGGGAGTTCCGGCAGGGAATGGCCGCCCGCGCCGGAGCCCTGGGCGACGACGGCGAGAGCAGCCCCGAGCACTGGGAGACGCCACTGGGAACCCCGGATGTCCATGTGGTGCTCACCGCGGTCGCACCCGACCCCGAGCGGCTGGAGGCGGCCCTCGACCGGGCCCGCCCCGCCTACGACCGGCTCGCCGGGGTGACCGCGGTCTGGCGACAGGACTGCTACGCGCTGCCGACCGAGACCGAGCACTTCGGATACCGCGACGGCGTCAGCCACCCGGCCGTCGAAGGCAGCGGCATCGCCGGGTCGAACCGGCTGGAGGCGCCGCTGAGGGCCGGTGAGTTCGTACTCGGCTACCAGGACGAGATCGGCGGCACCCGGACCCCGCAGCCGGAGGCGCTGGGACGCAACGGCAGCTACGCGGTCTTCCGCAAGCTCCACCAGGACGTCGCCGCGTTCCGCCGCTACCTGCGCCGGGCCGCCGGCAGTCCCGAGGACGAGGAACTGCTGGCAGCCAAGATCATGGGCCGCTGGCGCAGCGGGGCTCCGCTGGCACTCAGCCCGCAGCACGACGACCCCGCCCTCGGCGCGGACCCCGGCCGGCGCAACACCTTCCTGTACGCACGGGAGGACCCGGCGGGGTTCATCACCCCTGGCGGTTGCCACATCCGCCGGGCCAACCCCCGCGACGCCCCGGTGGCGGGCGAGGTGCGCCTGCACCGCATGATCAGGCGCGGCGCCGTCTACGGCCCTCCGCTGCCCGCGGACGCGCTGGAGGACGACGGGACGGACCGGGGCCTGATGTTCGCGTTCATCGGAGCCCACCTGGGGCGGCAGTTCGAGTTCGTCCAGTCCCAGTGGATGAACGACGGCGTGTTCTTCGGCGCCGGCGGTGCCAAGGACCCCGTCGTCGGATCCCACGACGGCAGCGACGGCTTCACCGTTCCCCGGCGGCCGGTGCGCCGGCGCCTGCCCCCGCTGCCGCGGTTCGTCGTCACCCGTGGCGGCGAGTACTGCTTCCTGCCGGGTCTGCGCGCCCTGCGCTGGCTCGGTGATCTTCGGGACTGACCGTGTGACGAGGCACACCCCGGCGCTGCCCACCGAAGAGCGCTGCGCCTGCGGTCACGCCTCCTCCGGGACGCCGGCCCGGGATCCCGGCGTCCTGATCGGAGCGGTCAAGGCGGTGGCCGTACTGCCTTTTGCCGAATCTTGGAGAAACGCTGGTCAACCTGGAACCATGGTGCGGGGGCGTACGTCGTAACCACGGGTGATCGGCCGGGGGGACAGGCCACCCGGCACGTTAGGCTCGTTCCGGGGGAGCGGCCTGGGTGCCGCCATCGGACGAACTGCCGGGACCGGCACGCGGCTCCAGGGGGAGCGCGGCCGGTCCCGTCCTGCCACGGAGGGACTGGCCTTGCACATCGACGCCTGGATCGAGGGGATTCCACCCACGGCGGTGTATGCCGTGATCGGTCTGATCATCGGGCTGGAATCGCTGGGCATTCCCTTGCCCGGCGAGATCGCCCTGGTCACGGCGTCCCTGATGGCGGTCAAGGGCGTGGTGAGCCCGTGGGGCGTCGCGGCCTGCGCGATCGCCGGCGCGATCATCGGTGACTCGGTCGGGTACTCGATCGGGCGCAAGGGGGGCAAGCCGCTCTTCGAGAAGCTGGGACGCAAGTTCCCCAAGCACTTCGGGCCCGCGCACCTGGCCACCGCCGAGCGCTCGTTCCACAAGTGGGGCATGTGGGCGGTCTTCTTCGGCCGGTTCATCGCCCTGCTGCGCATCTTCGCCGGTCCGCTGGCCGGCGCGCTGAAGATGCCGTACTGGAAGTTCCTGATCGCCAACGTGCTGGGCGGCATCGTCTGGGCCGGCGGTACGACGATGCTGGTCTACAAGGTCGGCAAGAGCATCGAGCCCTGGCTGGCCCGGTTCTCCTGGGCGGGCCTGGGTGCGGCCCTGGTGATCGGCCTGCTCTCGGCCTGGATCATGAAGCGCCGTGCCGCCAGGACGCACGCCAAGATCGAGGCGGAGGAGGCGGCCAAGGCGGCCGCCGCCGCCAAGGAGCCGGTCACCGACTGACCGCTCGACAGACCGGTCCCCGATCGGTCGTCCGATCGGCCCCCGGCCGGTCGTCCACGGTGACCGTCGTGGTGCCCTCGGGCCCTCGGAGTAGCATCGGCCGGGTACCTGCCGATCTTGCACTCTGGAGGGCCCGATGTCTTTGCAACCGACCTGGGATGCCGTGGACGCGTACTTCTCCGAGCAGCTGGTCGGGCCCGACCCGGTGCTGGAGGCCGCCACGGCCGCCGCCGACGCGGCCGGGCTGCCGAAGATCGCGGTGGCCCCCAACCAGGGCAAGCTGCTGCACCTGCTGGCGCTGACCCAGGGCGCGAAGCGGATCCTGGAGGTCGGCACGCTCGGCGGCTACAGCGCGATATGGCTGGCCCGGGCGCTGCCCGCCGACGGCACCCTGCTCACCCTGGAGCTGGACCCCCGGCACGCCGAGGTCGCCCGGGGCAACCTGGCGGCCGCCGGGCTGGCCGGGGTCGCCGAGGTACGGGTCGGCAGGGCCGCCGACTCGCTGGCCGAGCTGGTGGAGCAGGGCGTGGAGCCCTTCGACCTGGTCTTCATCGACGCCGACAAGCCGAGCAACCCGGAGTACTTCCGCCGGGCGCTCCAGCTGACCCGGCCCGGCTCATTGATCATCGTCGACAACGTGGTGCGCGGCGGCGCGGTCGCGGACGCGGTCAGCACCGACCCGGCGGTGGTCGCCACCCGGGCGCTGCACGAGCTGATCGCGGCCGAGCCGAGGGTCACCGCGACGTCGGTGCAGACGGTCGGCAGCAAGGGCTACGACGGCTTCACCCTGGCCCGCGTCCAGGGCTGAACCACGGGACACGCCGGAACATCGCGACAGAACACCGCGAGGGCGACGGAACACACGGAAAGCGAAGGAACGGAGACATCGTGCGGATCGGACTGCTGGGAACCGGCCCCTGGGCGGAGCGGGTGCACGCACCCGTCCTGGCCGAGCACCCCGGGCTGGAGTTCACCGGCGTCTGGGGCCGCCGTCCGGAGGCGGCCGAGGCGCTGGGCGCCGCGCACGGCGTGCCCGGGTACGCGGGCCTCGACCGGCTGCTGGCCGAGGTGGATGCGGTCTCCATCGCGCTGCCCCCGACCGTGCAGGCGGGTCTCGCGGTGCGGGCCGCCGAGGCCGGCTGCCACCTGCTGCTGGACAAGCCGGTCGCGCTGACCGTGCCGGACGCCGAGGCGGTGGCCGAGGCGGTGCGCGAGCACAAGGTCGCCTCGGTGGTCTTCTTCACCGTGCGCTTCGGCGGTGCGCAGATCCCGTGGATCGAGCGGCAGGCGCAGCTCGGCGGCTGGTTCACCGGGCGCTCGGACTGGCTCGGTTCGGTGTACGCGCCCGGCAGCACCAGCCCGTACGCGGCCTCGCCGTGGCGCCTGGAGAAGGGCGCGCTGTGGGACGTCGGCCCGCACGCGCTGTCCGTGCTGCTGCCGGTGCTGGGCGATGCGACGCAGGTGACGGCGGTGGCCGGCCCGCGGGACACCGTGCACCTGGTGGTGCGGCACGCGGGCGGCGCCTCCAGCACGCTCGCCCTCAGCCTGACCGCGCCGCTCGCGGCGGGCGGGACGGGCATGGAGCTGCGCGGCGAGCACGGCGTGGTGCAGCTGCCCGAGCGCGGCGAGGGCCCGGTCGCGGCGCTGCACCGGGCGCTGGACGCCCTCCAGGCCTCGGCGGCCTCCGGCGAGCCGCATCCCTGCGGGGCGGACTTCGGGCTGCGGGTGGTCGAGATCCTGGTCGGCGCCGAGCGCTCGCTGGCGAGCGGCGGACCGGTGGAGGTCTGAGCGGATGACCCGGCGGGGCCCGGGGACCGTCCGATCGTGCGGCACCCGCTGCCGGCGGCGGAAGCCGTCCGTCAGGGCGTGCCCGGCGGCAGCGGCGGCAGGGTCGAGGACGGGCGGCGGTCGGTGGGGCGGGCCGGCGGGATGACCGGGGCGCGGAAGTCGCGCGGGCCGGTCCACAGTGCCGGGACGGCGTCGCTGCGGCGGGCCAGTTCGTACGCCAGCGCCTCGTAGTTGACCCGCCAGCCGTGGAAGTGCGCCCAGGCCTCCTCGGCCGGGCGCTCGCGCGGGAAGCCGGCCGCGGTGATCATCGCGACGGCGCCCAGGTACTCGGCGTAGGTCAGCCGGATCGGGAGGTCCGGGTCCGGGTCCGGGTCGAAGTGGATCCGCAGCGAGCGGGCGATGTCACGCATCGCGGTGAAGCCGGCCCGGATCACCAGCCGGGCCTCGGGCGGGGCAGAGCGCGGGCAGAGCGCCAGGTGCAGGGCGGCGGCGTCCATCACGGCGATCAGCCCGACCACCCAGCTGCGGTTGGGCTGGGGGGAGCGGAAGGAGAGCAGCACCGGGTAGTTGGAGTGGCTCTCGCCGATGTCGGCGGCCAGTCGCTCCCAGTCCCGGTAGAGCTGGGGGAGCGCCGTCTCGGTGTCCACCAGGGACTGGCGGGCCAACAGCTCGGGGCCCCAGGCGGGCTCGCCGGCCCGGGACTGGAGCAGCGTCACCTCGGTCTCGCGGCGCTGGTAGGCGGCGTAGAGGGTCGGCAGGTAGGAGATCTGGAGGGCGATGATCAGCGGGCCGCTGGCGGCGGCCATGAAGTCGATCGCGGAGAGCTGGAGCCGCTCGCCGCTGGCGAAGCCGAGGGTGAACAGGCTGGACCCGGCCTCGCGCACGGACACCGACCAGCTGAGGTCGGAGGTGCCGTGCAGCAGCAGGGTGTAGGCGGTCAGCATCCCGCTGAGCCACACCCCGAGCATGCCCAGCAGCACCAGCGGTGCCAGCCAGGTGAGCGCCCGGTCCTGCGCGTGGTAGCCGCCGGCCGGCATGGCGGACAGCCGCAGCAGCCCGCGCAGCACCCGCCAGAGCCGCATCACCAACGCCGAGTAGAGCCCGCGCGGAACGACCAGCGTGCGCAGGATGCTGCCGACGACCTGTAGGAGCAGCAGCGCGCCGAGCGCGGTCTGGATCATCCTCATGGCGCCATTCTGACGGGCCGCCGGGGCTGCCGCGGGCCGGATCCCGCTGCCGCGGGCCGGTCGGCGGCTCTCCGTCGTCCGTCCGCAAGCCGTCCGTGAGCCGTTCGTCGCCCGTCGGTCGTCCGGAGTATGACCATGATCACACGATGGCCAGGCGTACGTACTGGTGTTCCCGAGGCGTCTATGTGCACGGAGGACCAGTTCCACGAGCGAATCGGAGACCGGGTGGTGCGTGCGCAGCAAGACGGCGGGGCCGGGCAGGAGAAGCCGGGGCGTCGACGGTGGCGGTTCCCACCGCGCGGCAGGCCGTTACGAGGGCGGCGCCCGTCCCTGCGGGTCGACTACCCGCGCCGCGGGCGGCACGGGGTCCGCCGCTGGCTCCCGTCCTGGCGGCAGCTGCTGCTGGTGGCCGGGACCGGAGCGGCGGCGCTGACGGGCTGGCTGGCCTGGTTCTACGTGACCACCGCGGTCCCGGAGGACCTGAACTCCTTCGCCACCCAGCAGAACAACGTCTACTACTGGGCGGACGGCACCGAGATGGCGCGGATCGGTCCGACCAACCGGCAGGAGGTGCCGCTCGGCCGGGTGCCGGAGCCCGTGCAGTGGGCGGTGCTGGCCGCCGAGAACGAGACCTTCTACACCGACCCGGGCATCTCGGTGACCGGCATCGGCCGCGCCGTCACCCAGATGGTCACGGGCGGTGACACCCAGGGCGGTTCCACCATCACCCAGCAGTACGTCAAGAACATCTACCTGAACCAGCGCCAGGACATGTCCCGCAAACTCAGCGAGATCGTCATCGCGATCAAGCTGGACGACCGGATGAGCAAACAGGAGATCCTGGCCGGCTACCTGAACACCAGCTGGTTCGGGCGCGGCAGCTACGGCATCCAACGCGCCGCGGCGGCGTACTACGGCAAGGACGTCTCCCAGATCGACCCGAGCGAAGGCGCCTTCCTGGCCGCCCTGTTGAAGGGCGCCGGGCAGTACGACCCGGCGGTCGGCGCGGCGAACCGGGAACGGGCCGAGGAACGCTGGTCCTGGATCCTGGACCGGATGGTGGAGACCGGCAAGCTGTCCGCCGCCGAGCGCGCCCGGTACACGGTGTTCCCCGAGCCCAGGGCGCAGCCGAAGTCGGCGGGGCTGAGCGGCCAGGTCGGGTACCTGGTGGACATGGCCCGCGCCTACGTGGAGAGCCACAGCGACATCACCCCGGCCCAGTTCGACCTCGGCGGCCACCAGATCCGCACCACCTTCGAGAAACCGAGGGTCGACGCCCTGTCCGCCGCCGTGAAGGAGGGCACCGCGGGGATCGACCCGGACAACCGGGAGGCCGACAGGCTCCTGAAGGTCGGCGCCGCCTCGGTGGCCCCGGACGGCCGGGTCGTCGCGCTCTACGGCGGCCCCGACTACCTGAAGCAGGGCTTCAACAACGCCAACACCTCGACCGTGCCGATCGGTTCGGCCTTCACGCCGGTGGTGTACGCCGCCGGGCTCGGCCAGGGAGCGCAGCGCCAGCGGGGCGGCACCCGTACCCCGGTGACCCCCACCACCACCTACAACGGTGACGACGGGGTGAACGTGATGACCCCGGAAGGGCCGTACTGGGGACGGGACGGAAAGATCGCCAAGACCGCCAACGACGGCAAGCGGAACTGGGGCACGATCACCCTGCGGAACGCGGTCGAGCAGTCCGTCAACGGGCCGCTGATGCAGCTCGGCATGGACGTGGGCCTGGACCGGGTGCAGAAGACCGCCACCGACCTCGGCCTGCTCCCCGACAGCCTGGGCGAACTCGTCCCGGCCCTCGGCGTCGGAAACTCCACCCCCAGCGCCCTGCGCACCGCCGACGCGTACGCCGCCTTCGCGGCGGGCGGCAGCCACACCGACCCGTACTCGGTGCTCACGGTCTCCCGCAACGGCGTCCAGCTCCCGCTGAGCCTGCCGACCGCCGTCCAGGCACTGACCCCGGCGGTCGCGGGCGAGGTGGACGCGGCGCTCAAGGGCTCGGCCCGCGACGGAGCCGCCAAGTCCGTCGCGGAGGCGGGCCCGGGCCTGGCCGCCAAACCCGGCACCACCGCGGACCGCACGGCAGGGTGGTGCGTCGGCTACAACGGGCAGCTGTCGACGGCGGTCACCGTCTTCCGTGCGGACCTGAAGGACATGAAGTTGCTCTCCCTCGAAGGCCTGGGCGGCGCCGCCCCTGACACCTCGGACGCCGCCCTGCCGACCCGGATCTGGACCGCGTACATGAAGTCCACGGGCGCGCGGTAGGCCGACCGGCCGCGGGGACCGTGGACTCCACGGTCCCCGCGGCGGCGCTCTGCGTACCAGTCGCTACCGGCGACGGCCGGCTGCGTCCCCTGCCGTCACCTGCGCGTTCAACCCGACGGGGTGCCGGGGTGGACCTGGGGCCCGGCGGGGAGGCCGCAGGCTTGTGTCAGGAGCAGGTGTAGTGCGCGGGTCGGGAGCTGTCGTTCCCGATGAGAGTCTTCTCGTCGGTGCTGATCGCCTCGATCGAGAAGGTGTCCGAGACCGCGGACAACGAGTCCGCGACCACGCCGTTGCTCCACAGGACGGGCCGTGCGGTCGACCCGACGTACGCCTTGCCGCCCACGGTTCCGTTACCGCCGATGGCCGTTGACTCGATGGCACCGTTGCTGATGGTCCGGACCAGCGAGCCCTGGGCGTTCCACTCGGCCGCGGCGTAGCTCGTGCTGCTGTTCACGCTGCCGACGATGCGCCCGTTCCGGATCGCCGACGGAGTGCCCTTGGCGCCGGAGCCCTGCGCGGCGAGCGTGTGCCACTGACCGTTGAGGTCCGTGACGAAGCCACCCGCGTCGGTGTACCCGACGATCCGGCCCTGCTCGTCGATGTCGGTGGGGATGAGGGTGCCGGCCGCGGGGAGAGGCAGTTCGCGGTACGTGCCCGGCGCGCTCGCCGGCCACACCACCAGGATGTTCTTCGTTCCCACCGAGGCGGTACCGGCGATGTCACCGGCGTTGTTGATCACCTTGGCCGACGAGCCGCCCCAGGTCGGGTTGGACGGCAGCGCCGTCGTCGTCCCGGTGGGGCTCACCGTCACGGCCGTGAACTTGTTGTTGACGAAGTCGTCGCCCACGATCAGGCCGGCCGAGTTGACGTCCGACACGTCGGGCCCGTCCGCAGGGAGTTGCAGCACGACCTTTCCGTTGTCCCACAGCGTCCCGCGCTTGTCCTTGTAGCCGTAGGGCCAGCTGGTGGAGCGCGTTCCGGTGATGCCGACTCCGTACCGGCCGCCGTCGCTTGCGTACAGCGTGCCGCTGGTCGTGGTGGACGGCAGCTCCCACGCCGTCTTCTGCCATTGGCAGGACGCCGCCTGAGCGGCGCCGACCGGCACGAGACCGAGTGCCGCCGTGATCGCCGCCACGGCGAGCGCGCTTCCTTTACGTCGGTTGAACAAGGGATCTGCCCTTCCTCACAAGGAATGAACTTTCCGGCAACCGACCCTGACAGGGCCCCCGTGTCACGTGAAGCAGTTTGAGTGAAGGGGAAACAACGGTGGAGCGGCCGAGGATCCGGCGCTCGAGCACCCTGGTTCTCCGGTGGAACCGGCGATGTCGGGCCGTGTGTCCGTGCATCCGGCCCGGCCTCGTGCACCCCGGTGGCACGCCCCGATCCGGACGTGCCACCGGGGCCGCAGAGGGCCGCGGTCACGGCGGTCGCGCCCGGTCACTTGACCAGGCGGGACCAGTCGGCCGGCTGGGCGGGGTCGAGTTGGCGGAGCTGGTCGAGGACCTTCGGGTCCTGGGCATCGAGCCAGTCGGCGACCTGGCGGAAGGAGACGCAGCGGACACCCTCCCGCTTGCAGACGTTCTTCATCACGTCCTCGATGGCCTGCATGTAGATGCCGCCGTTCCAGGACTCGAAGTGGTTGCCGATGAAGAGCGGGGCGCGGTTGCCGTTGTAGACGCGTTCGAAGCCGGCCAGGTAGGTGTCGCGGGTCTCCTTCTCCCAGGTGTCGTACTTCTTGGGGTCGCCGTTGGTGGAGTTCCCGGACTGGTTGGCCAGGAAGTTGAAGTCCATCGAGAGGCTCTGGGTCGACCTGCCGGAGTAGGGGAGCATCTGGAGCGGGAAGTTCCAGATGCCCTCCTTCTTGACCGGCCAGACCTGGAACTCGCCCGGGGAGCTGGCGTCGTAGCGGAAACCCGTCGCCTTCTCGGCCGCCAGCAGGTTCTTCTGGCCCTCCAGACAGGGGGCGCGGCCGCCGGCCAGCTCCTTGGTGTAGTCGAAGGGGAGCGGCGGGAGGTCCTTGAAGCCGGTGTTGGTCTTCCAGTTGGTGACGAAGGAGACGGACTGGTCGAGCTCGCTCTTCCACTCCTCGGTGCTCCAGTCACCGCCGCCCTTGGCGCCGCAGAAGTGTCCGTTGAAGTGGGTGCCGATCTCGTTGCCGTCCAGCCAGGCGAGGCGCAGCTGTTCCAGGGTGTCCTTGATGTGGGGGTCGGTGGCGTAGTCGATGGAGGCGTCGCCGGGCTTGTGCTGCGGCGGCTTGTAGAGCGTGCTCTTGGACTTGGGGAGGACGTAGAGGCCGGAGAGGAAGAAGGTCATCTGGGCGTTGTTCTCCACGCCGAGCTTGCGGAAGCGGGAGAACAGGCGCTCGTCGCCCTCCAGTGCCCCGTCCCAGGAGAAGACGACGAACTGCGGAGGCTTCTCGCCGGGCTTGAGCTTCTCGGGCGTGGGCTGCTTGGGCTGCGGGCCGGTGTAGGAGGTGGACCCGTCGCCGAGCACCTTGACCTGGCCGTCCCAGGCGGGGGTGGGGATGGGAACGGGCGGCGGTGGGGCGGGGGCCTCGGTGGTGGTGCTCGGGGCGGGGCCGGCCGGGGTGGTGCCGGTGGTGGCCGTGGGTCTGCTCTGCGTGCCGGAACATCCCGTCGCCAGGGCGGAGGCCCCGAGGACCCCCATGGCCAGCAGGATGGCCGAGCCGCGAGCAGTCCGCACCGGACCCCCATTTCTCTGATGTTCGATCAGGCGGTGTTCAGAAGATGATCGGTGAGTGTGATCATCAGAACACTTTTGATCGACCTCTGTCGAGGCGGAGCCGGCGCGGCTGCGGCAGGGGAGGGGGTACGGAGCAACTCCCTTGTGTCATACGGTGGATGGCGTGGGGTGCAGGCTCCGGTGGAAGGCCTCGGCGGCCGCGAGGGCGGAGGACCGCGACATGCCCCGAACGAACCCCCGAGCCGTACGGCGCGGGGGTTCGCGGCATTGACAGGCGACCTCCTGCCGTTGATGCTAAGCAAGCGCTTAGTCAATGACCCGCTTCCCCGAGGAGCCGCCCGATGGCCGAGACCCCCGTCGACCCGCCCGGACTGGATCTGGCCCGTCTCCGGGCCCACCTGGACCGCGAGCTGCCCGGCGTCCTCCAGGGGCCGCTGCGCGCCGACCTCATCGAGGGGGGCCGCTCGAACCTCACGTACGTCCTGAGCGACGGGGCCTCCCGCGCGGTCCTCCGGCGCCCGCCGCTCGGGCACGTCCTCGCCACCGCGCACGACATGGGCCGCGAGTACCGCGTGATGACCGCGCTGCGCGACACCGGCGTCCCTGTTCCCCGCACCCTGCTGCTCGACCCGGACACCGACACCCTCGGCGCCCCCTGGTACCTCATGGAGTACGTCCAGGGCGCCGCCCACCGGGACTCCGCCCCGCTGGCCGCCCTGGGCGAGCGGCGGGTGCACGCGCTCGGCCGGCGCCTGGTCGACACCCTCGCCACCCTGCACCGGATCGACCCCGCTGCCGTCGGCCTCGCCGACTTCGGCCACCCCGAGGGCTACCTGGAGCGCCAGCTGCGCCGCTGGTCCCAGCAGCTCGCCGCCTCCCGCAGCCGCGACCTGCCGGACCTGGACCGGCTGCACGACCTGCTCGGCCGGCGGCTTCCCGTGTCCCCGGCACCCGCGCTCGTGCACGGCGACTACCGGCTCGACAACGTCCTGGTCGACGAGGGCGACACCGTCACCGCCGTCCTGGACTGGGAGATGTCCACCCTCGGCGACCCGCTCACCGACGTCGGCCTGCTGGTGATGTACACCGAACTCGCCGGCGTCGGCGGAGGAATCATCCCCTCCGCCATGACCGCCCCCGGCTTCCCGAAGCCCGATGAGATCGTCTCCTGCTACGCCGAAGCGACCGGCCGCCGGGCGGAGGACCTCGACTGGTACGTCGCCTTCGCCTCCTTCAAGCTCGCCGCCGTCGCCGAGGGCATCCACTTCCGCTTCCAGCAGGGCCGCACCCTGGGCGCCGGCTTCGAGCGCGCCGGCGAGATGGCGCCGATCCTCGCCCGGCACGGCCTGAGCACCCTCAAGGAGAACTGAACACCGATGGACTTCGCCTACGACGCCCGGACGAACGAGCTCCGCGAGCAGCTGCTCGCCTTCATGGCCGAGCACGTGTACCCCGCCGAGCCCGTCCTCGCCGCCCAACTCGCCGACCGGGACCGCGATCCCTGGGCCATCCCCCCGGTCGTCGCCGCCCTCCAGGCCGAGGCCCGCAAGCAGAACCTGTGGAACCTGTTCTTCGTGGACAAGCACAGCCTGCCCGGTGGGCTCGGCGCCGGCCTGACCAACCTCCAGTACGCCCCGCTCGCCGAAATCACCGGCCGCAGCATCCAGTTGGCCCCGCCCGCGCTCAACTGCGCCGCACCCGACACCGGCAACATGGAGCTGCTCGCCCAGTTCGGCAGCGCCGAGCAGCGCGAGCGCTGGCTGCGCCCGCTCCTGGACGGCGAGATCCGCTCGGCCTTCGCGATGACCGAGCCCGAGGTGGCCTCCTCGGACGCCACCAACATCGCCACCCGGATCGAGCGGGACGGCGACGAGTACGTGATCAACGGCCGCAAGTGGTACATCACCGGGGCGATGAACCCCGACTGCAGGATCCTCATCGTGATGGGCAAGACCGATCCGGCCGCCGAGCCGCACCGCCAGCAGAGCATGGTGCTCGTCCCGCGCGACACCCCGGGCGTGACCGTCCGGCGCGGCATGACCGTCTTCGGGTACGACGACGCCGACCACGGCGGCCACGCCGAGGTGCTGTTCGAGGACGTCCGCGTCCCGGTGGAGAACCTGATCGGGGAGCAGGGCGCGGGCTTCGCCATCGCCCAGGCCCGGCTCGGCCCCGGCCGCATCCACCACTGCATGCGCGCCATCGGCATCGCCGAACGCGCGCTGGAGCTGATGTGCCGCCGGGCCAACGAGCGGGTGGCGTTCGGGAAGCCGCTGGCCGAGCAGGGCGTGGTGCAGGACTGGATCGCCGAATCCCGCGTCCGCATCGAGCAGTTGCGGCTGCTGGTGCTGAAGACGGCCTGGCTGATGGACACCGTCGGCAACCGCGGTGCGCACACCGAGATCCAGGCGATCAAGATCGCCACTCCGCGCACCGTCGAGTGGATCCTGGACAAGGCCGTCCAGGCGCACGGCGCGGCCGGCGTCAGCCAGGACACCCCGCTCGCCCAGCTCTGGGCCGGCAACCGCACCCTTCGGCTGGCCGACGGCCCGGACGAGGTGCACAAGCGCTCGCTGGCCCGGAGGGAACTGCGGCAGTACCGGCGCTGACCCGTAGGGGTGTGACACCCGGGTATTCAGGGGCTGGTTGGCCCCCTGGTATGACGGCCGCGGCCCGTCTCCGACCGTAGTGTCCTGCGTGTTCGATCGATCGGAACACGGAGGGACACCATGGGAATTCCGGGACGGGCCGTGGCGGCGGTCCTGCTGGCGGCGACAGCGGCAGTGGGCACGATCGGTGCGGCCGGAGCGGTTGCGGCGGCGCCGGGGGGCGGAAGCCCCGGGCAGCAGGCGCGGGCCTGGCTGCCGGAGCCCAGCGGGCCGTACCCGATCGGGACCACCGCGCTGCACCTCACCGACGCGGGCCGGGAGGACCCGTGGCACCCCGGGCAGCGGCGCGAGCTGATGATCAGCCTCTGGTACCCGACCTCCCACCCGGCCGCCGGCGACGACCGCGCCCCGTACATGGAGCCCGCCGCCGCCAAGCACTTCGACGGCCCGGACGGCGTCGGCCTGCTCAACTACGGCGCCGATCCCGGCCGCACCGACTGGTCGGCCATCCGCACCCACGCCCGCAAGGACGCCCCGGCGCTGCCAGGCGGCCCGCGCCCGGTGGTGCTGTACTCGCCCGGCCTCGGCGACCCGCGCACCTGGGGAACGGCGCTGGTCGAGGACCTCGCCTCGCGCGGCTACGTGGTGGTCACCGTCGACCACACCTACGAGGCCTCCGAGGTCGCGTTCCCCGGCGGCGACCTGGCCCCCTCGGTGTTCCCCGGCATGCTCGGGCAGCCCGGCCTGGACATCGGCGCGGTGCTGCGCAAGGCGTTGGACACCCGGGTGGCCGACACCCGCTTCGTGCTGGACCGGCTCGCCGAGCTGGGCGGGCGGCCCGGCCTGCCCGCCGGGGTGGCCGGGGCCCTCGACCTCGGCCGGATCGGCATGGTCGGTCAGTCGGCGGGCGGCTTCACCGCACTCCAGACCATGCACGACGACCCGCGGATCGCGGCCGGGATCAACATGGACGGACAGCTGCACTTCCCCGGCCCCGACGGCCACGCCGGCGTCTTCCTGCCCAGCCTCGCCGAGGACGGCCTGGACCGCCCGTTCCTGCTGATGGGCAGTGGAAGCGACGACTCCGGCAGCTACCGCAACCAGCCCGGCTGGAACGCCCTGTGGCAGCACAGCACCGGCTGGCACGCCGACGTCACGCTCACCGGCTCCCGCCACGGCTCGTACACCGATGCCCAGCCGCTGCTGCCGCAGCTCGCCCGGCAGGGCGTGCTCGGCGCCGAGCAGCTGCGCAAGGACGTCGGCGACATCCGCCCCGGCCGCGCCGAACTCGCCACCCGCACCTACGTGGCGTCCTTCTTCGACCGCTGGTTGCGCGGCCAGGACGACCACCTGCTCGACGGGCCGTCGGCGCGCTTCCCGGAGATGGCGTACGAGCGGTAGCGGGCCGGGGCGGCGGCGGGCGGAGTCCCGGCACCGCCCCCTTCCGGATGAGCCGAGGACGGACGGTCCCACGGGCCGGTGAATTGTCGTCAAGGGGCCTTGCCGAACGGCCGGTCGCGGATTCCGAAGCAGCATTCCCCGTCGTATTCAGTGAATGACTACACGCGTTGATCCTATTTCATCAACACTGCTTGACCTGCTTGGACGCGCTTCTTAATCGTTCCTTACCCTGCGCCGTTGACCGGTGTTCATCAGCTCTGCTTTCCTTCTTGCCACGCAGGCGGCAAGAGCCGACGGACAGTCAATTCCGGGTGTGCGAATGAATTCAACCGGAACCGGCCCCGACGGAATCCGCCGCCGGCCCTTCCCCACAAAGGGATCGTTCCCGGCCCCCGAGGCCGCGGGGCGATCGGCAGAAGAGAGGCACCCTCACCCATGGGTCACTCCCCCAGGACCGGACGCGCGAGGTACGCGGCGCTCACCGGAATAGCGTCGCTCGCGCTCGCCGCCGCCGGCTTGGCCGGCGCGGCCGGTCCGGCCTCCGCGCAGGACATCTCCAGCTCGCAGGGCAGCACCACCAACGAGTTCAACCCCTGGAGCCCGCAGAACGGCCACCCCTACCGGCACGGCGCGGTCCCCGGCATGTCCCAGCACGAGAACTACAAGAAGTGGCTCGCCGCCCACAACCAGGCCGCGGCGACCGGTCAGCAGACGCTGTCGTACGGCGGCGGCGTCGACGGCATCGGCGTGCAGAGCGGGCACTCCAAGGTCTACCTGGTGTTCTACGGCAACCAGTGGGGCACCCAGACCACCGACGCCAACGGCAACGCGAAGTTCTCCAACGACTCCGCCGGTGCCGCCGGTGCCACCCAGCAGATGTTCAAGGGCATCGGCACCAACGGCGAGACCTGGTCGGCCGACCTGACCCAGTGGTGCGACGGCCCCAACGTCGCCACCGGTGCCGTCAGCTGCCCGTCCAACGCCAACTTCATTCCGTACCAGAGCGGCGGCGTCCTGTCCGGCGTCTGGTACGACAACGCGGCCGCCTCGCCGAGCCAGGCCAGCGGCAACCAGCTCGCCCAGGAGGCCGTCAAGGCCGCCGGCCACTTCGGCAACACCACTGCCGCCGCCAACCGGGACGCGTACTACATCGTCCTGTCGCCGCACGGCACCAACCCGGACGACTACCAGAACCCCACCACCGGGTACTGCGCCTGGCACGACTGGAACGGTGACACCACCCTCACCGGCGGTGCGGCGAGCTCGCCCTACGGCGACATCGCCTTCTCCAACCAGCCGTACAACATCGACGCGGGCTCCAACTGCGGCGTCGGCTTCGTCAACTCGCCCGGCACGCTGGACGGCTGGACGATGACCCTCGGCCACGAGTGGCACGAGATGATGTCCGACCAGAACCCGGCCGGAGGCTGGACCAACCACGTCTCCGGCAGCAGCTACAACGGCCAGGAGAACTCCGACGAGTGCGCCTGGATCCAGCCCGGCAGCACCGGCGGCGCCGCCAACGTCTCCTTCGGGTCCTTCGGCAACTACGCCGAGCAGGCCAGCTGGTCCAACGACACCAACTCCTGCGCGATCTCGCACGCCATCCTGACCCACGGCAACACGGTCACCGTCACCAACCCGGGCAACCAGAGCGGCACCGTCGGCACGGCGGCCGGCCTGCAGATCAACGCCACCGACTCGGCCACCGGCCAGACGCTGAGCTACTCGGCCACCGGCCTGCCGGCCGGCCTGTCGATCAACTCCTCGACCGGCCTGATCTCCGGCACCCCGACCGCCGCCGGCACCTCCAGCGTCACGGTCACCGCCACCGACACCACCGGCGCTGCCGGCAACACCACCTTCACCTGGACCGAGTCCACCAGCGGGGGCGGCGGCAACGCCGTCACCAACGGCGGACTGGAGACCGGCAACCTGACCGGCTGGACCACCGCCGGCAGCACCTCCGCCGCCACCTCCGCCGCCCACAGCGGCAGCTACGGCGCCATGGTCGGCTCCACCGGCCCGACCGGGGACTCCTCGATCGCCCAGACCTTCACCGCGCCGACCGGCTCCAGCAAGCTGTCCTTCTGGTACAGCAACACCTGTGACGACACCGTCACCTACGACTGGGCCACCGCCACCCTGAAGGACAACACCACCGGCACGACCACCACGGTCCTGGCCAAGACCTGCACCACCACCGGTACCTGGACCAACAAGACGGCGACCGTCACCCCGGGCCACTCCTACACCCTCACCCTGAGCAACCACGACGACAACTACCCGGGTGACCCGACCTACACCTACTACGACGACGTGACCGTCTCCTGACCACCGCCTCGCCGAACGCACCGGGGTGGGCCCAGCGCCCACCCCGGTGCCGTTTCCGGTCCGAGTGCCGTCCGGCGGGATCCGAACCGGCCGCCGGTGCGTCGAACCGGTACCCCTGGAACAACGGCAAGAGGAACCACCGTGAGCCCGAGAAGACCCGCCGTCCCGGCAATCGCCGCCGCCCTGCTCACCCTGGCCGGCTGCGCCTCCACCGGAACGGTCCCGTCGACGCCCGCCGCCACGCCGGCCGCCCTGAGCCCGGCGACGGTCACGGTGGACGAGCACGCCGACCACACCACCCTGAAGGCTGCCGTCGGTACGACCGTCACGCTCACCCTCCACAGCATCTACTGGTCCGCCGCGACCAGTTCCGCCCCCGACGTCGTCACCCCGGACGGCGCCCCGACCACCGCCCCGTCCCCGTCCTGCCGCCCAGGCGGCGGCTGCGGCACCGTCACCGCCTCCTTCACCGCCCGCGCCCCCGGCACCGCCCGCCTCACCGCGACCCGCACCAGCTGCGGCGAGGCCCTCAACTGCCCGCCCGAGCAGCGCGGTTACGAAGTCACTGTCGAGGTCACCAGGTGAGACCCGGCCCCTAGCGGATCTCCGAGCCGGGGTCGGCCTCGTCCCACCGCCGCCGGGAGGCGACGATCGCGTCGTGGTGGTCGTACGACCAGTCCGCCACCGAGTTCCTGGGCGCGATCGCCGCGCCCGGTCCGGACGGGGTGATCGGCGCGCCGCTCGGGGACGGGAAGCTCGCGGCGGTGGCCCGGGCGGACCTCGCGGAGGCGGCGGTGAACGTCGCCCTGGCGCCCGCCGGGCACGCGGGCCGCACCTACGAGCTGGTGGGGGAGCAGGCGTTGGGCGGCGCGGAGGTGGCCGAGGCGCTCGGCGCCGAGTACCGGCCGGGACGGCTTGCGGCGGCCCGGACGGCGGTGGCGGCCTCGGACGCGCTGGACTTCCAGGTGCCGATGGTGGTCGGCACCTACTCGGCGATCGCCCGCGGCTTCCTCGCAGGGCCGGGCGGGCCGGGCGACCTCGCGGCCCTGCTCGGCCGCGAGCCGCGCCCGGCCCTGGAGGTCATCGCCGAGGGGCGGTGACCACTGCGCGGGCCGGACCCGGTGGCCGCGGCGGCGCGGCGGTATGCGGGGTGTGCACCCGGTTCCCACCGTCATGTCCGAGCAGCCGGTGGCCTTCGCCCGGCGCCGGTACGTCCACCGGGAACAACGTCCGCGGCAGTCGCACGCCGGTGGATGTCGGCGGCTTCACGACCGGCCGGTCGAAGGAGCGTTTCGACGCGCGGAAGGCCGCTCCCCGTCACGCGAAATTCACAGACCGGGGTCTACCCGCATAGACAGCGGTAGGCCATCCTGGTGCGATGCCGGTCCCCAGCCCGCTCCTCGTTTCCCTGGAACCGCGGGCGGTGGTGCCGGACGGATCGGTCGGCCCTCGCGCCGGAGCACTGCCGCGTCACAGCACTTCGTACGACCCCTTCGTCCGGGCCGGTTCCGTCGGCCCGGCGCCGGACTTCCCGCCCTCCCGCCGAGGCGCGGCAGGATCCGGGGGTCGAGTCGGATGAACGTCATCCTCACCGGGAGATGCAGATGAAGCCACGCACCGCAGCCACCGTCGTCGCCCTGGCCCTGGCCGGCCTCGCCGTCTCGGCGCCCACGGCCAGCGCCAGCGGTACCAAGCTGTCGCAGTCGACGGCCGCCAGTCAGTTCAGCAACGCCGGCATCACGTGGAGTTCCAGTGGGGGCTGTACCACCAGGTCCAACTCCACCTGCACCTCGTTCGAGCAGATCAACTCGGGCACGGTGAGTGCCATCATCACCCTCAAGCAGGCCAGCGGCTGCGCCATCAACATCACGGGCGGGACCGAGGTGGGCCACGCCTCCGGCACCTACAGCCACTACAACGGCTACAAGGTCGACATCGCCCGCAGTTCCTGCATCGATGGCTACATTCAGAACAGCTTCACCTACATCGGCTACCGGGGCGACGGCTACCCGCAGTGGCAGGCCGCATCGGGCAACCTGTACTGCAACGAGGGCAGCCACTGGGACATCCTCGTCTACTGACGCCGACCTCGGGCGCCGGCCCCCGAGGGGCGCCGGCGTCGCGGTGGAACCGACGCTCATCGATGCAGTTCCAGGGTCGGAGCCCGCCCCCCCCTCGCCGGGGACATGGCCTACGGCGTCACCGTTGTACTCCGGTGAAGGCGGGCTCCCGGTCGGCCCGCCCCTTCCCGCACAGCCGGGCGGGCCGACCGGTTGCCGCTGCGGCTCCGGGGCCGGTGCACTCGCATGTTCAGGTGTCGCGGCCCTGCTCGGCCGCGAGCCGCGCCCGGCCCTGGAGGTCCTCGCCGCGGGGCGGTGACCTCGGCACCGTGCGAGGGCCCCCGCGTGTCGAGGCCCCCTGTGAGGCCCCCTGCGAGGGCCCCTGCGCGTCGGCGCCTATGCCTCGGCCTCGGCGACCCACGCGGGCAGGGCTTCGCGGCAGGCCAGCCACTCGGGCGGGACGCCTGCGAGGCCGGTGCGGGCGGCGACCACGCCGCCGGTGATGGCGCAGGTGGTGTCCACGTCGCCGAGTCCCTCGGCGGTGGTCCAGAGGGCATCGGTCAGGCTGCCGAGGTGGTGCGCGGCGGACCACAGGGCGAAGGGGACGGTGTCGCTCGCCCGGATCCGCTGCCCGTTGCCCAGCAGGTCGGCCGCGCGCCAGGGCTCGGTGTCGGCGGGCAGGTCGGCGGCCCGGCTCACGCCGTCGCGGACCGCGCCTCGCGGCGTGCGGTCGGCGACCTCGGTCAGCAGCCCGGCGCCGACGGGTGCGGGCCCGGAGCGGCCGCGGGCGGCGAGGCCCGCCGCGAGGGCGACGGCCACGGCCCCGGCGACGCCTTCGGGGTGGGCGTGGGTGACCTCGGCGGACAGCGCCGCCTGCTCCGCCGCCTCGTCCAGGTCCGCGGAGAACCAGGCGCCCAGCGGGGCCACCCGCATCGCCGCCCCGTTGCCGAGGCTGCCCTGCCCGTCGAACAGCTCCCGCGCGGCGGTGCGCCAACTCCCGGGATCCTCGGCCAGTCCGGGCAGCAGCAGGTGCATCCCGTGTCCGTACCCGCGGCCCGGATCCGCCTGATAGTTGGCCGCGAAGGCCTGGGCGAGCCGCTCCTGGTGCACCGCGTCGAAGGCGGTCAGGATCCCGAACACCGACAGCGCCATGGCGGTGTCGTCGGTCCAGTGCCAGGGGCCTTCCTCCGGTGTCCGCCGGGCCCGGATCTGCTCGAAGGCCTCCTTCGGCGAGCGGAACAGGGGGAACCAGCGCTCCCCGAATCCGTCCCCGAGGGCCAGGCCCTCCAACGAGTCGCGAGCGGTGGAAAACGATGTCATCCCGGCATCCTGGCAGGGGCCGTGCTGCCCGCGCAGCCGGTTTCCCGGCTGCGCGGGCAGTGGGTCAGTCGCCCAGGACGGCGATCCGGCCGGTGCTGAGCCCGGCGGCCACGCGCCGGACGGCCTCCGAGGCGGCGGCCAGTGGCACCCGGGCGCTCACCAGGGGGCGGACGACGCCCTGCTCGGCGAGCCTGGTGAGCTCGTCGTGGGCGGTGCGGACGGCGCGCGGGTCGTGGGTGTTGTAGAGGCCCCAGTGCAGGCCCAGGACCGTGTAGTTCTTGACCAGCGCGTGGTTGAGCGCCGGGGCGGGGACCTGCCCGGCGGCGAAGCCGACCACCACGATCCGGCCCTCGAAGGCGATGCACCTGGTGGAACCGGTGTACGCCTCGCCCCCGACCGGGTCGAAGACCACGTCCGCGCCGTGCCCGTCGGTGGCCTCCTTGACGGCGGCGACGAAGTCCCGTTCCCGGCGGTCCACCACCAGGTCGGCGCCGAGCGCCTTCGCCGTCCGCGCCTTCGCCGGCCCGCCGACCACGGCGATCACCCGCGCCCCGGCCGCCCGGCCGAGCTGGACCGCCGCGCTGCCGACGCCGCCGGCCGCCGCGTGCACCAGCAGGGTCTCGCCGGCCCGCAGCCGGGCCCGGCGGTGCAGCGCGAACCAGGCGGTCTGGTAGCCGATGTGCAGGGCGGCGGCCTCGGCGTCGTCCAGCGCCTCGGGCGCCGGGAACGCGGCGGCGGCATCCAACAGGGCGTACTCGGCGAAGGCGCCGTGCGGCAGCACCGGGTTGCCGATCAGCCGCTCGCCCCGCCGGGCGCCGTCCACCACCTCGCCGCAGAGCTCCACGCCGGGCGTGAACGGCAGCGGCGGGCGGACCTGGTACTGCCCGCGCACCATCAGCGCGTCCGGGAAGTTGACGGCCGCCGCCCGCATCCGGACCAGCAGCTGCCCCGGCCCGGGCACCGGCCGCGCGACGTCCTCGGCCAGTCGCATCACCTCGGCCGGCTCGCCGAGTCGACCCACCTGCCAGGCCCTCACAGGACCTCGCTCCTCTCCAGTCCCTGCTGGAGCCGGTTCATCCCGGCGATCCAGCGGTCCGGCTCGGTGGCCCGGACGCGGTAGTAGTCGGCGACCTCGGGGTGCGGCAGGAGCAGGAAGCGCTTCGCCCGCATCCCGTCCAGCGCCGCCTCGGCGACGTCCGCCGGGTCGAGCGCGGTGGGGGCCAGCAGCGCCTCGCCGACCGCGCCGGTGGAGGCGAGCATGTCGGTGCGCACGCCCTGCGGGCAGAGCGCGTGCACCCGCAGGCCCCGGTGGCGGTAGGTCGCGGAGAGCCACTCGGCGAAGGCCAGCGCGCCGTGCTTGCTGACGGCGTACGGGGCGGAGCCCAGCATGGTGAGCAGCCCGGCGGCGGAGACGGTGGCCAGGAAGCGGCCCTCGCCGCGCTCCAGCCAACGGGGGAGCAGCAGTTCGGCGGCCCGGACGTGGGCCATGACGTTGACCTCCCAGGCGCTCGCCCAGGCCACGGCGGGCGCGTCGGCCCCGCCCGCCGGGGCGACGCCCGCGTTGGCGCACCACACGTCGATCTCGCCGAGTTCGGCGCGGGCCCGCCCGACCAGGCCGGCCAGCCCCTCGGCGGAGGCGGCGTCCCCGGGCAGCGCGGTGCCCCCGCACTCCTTCGCCACGGCGTGGGCCGCCCCGGCGTCCAGGTCGTTGACCACCACCCGGGCGCCGGCCGCGGCGAAGGCCTTGGCCAGCGCGGCCCCGATGCCGCGGCCGCCGCCGGTCACCACCACGCCCCGGCCGTCGAACGCCCCGGTGGTCACATGCCACCGCCGAGGGTGACCCCGCCGTCCACGACGAGGGTCTGGCCGGTGATCCAGCCGGCGTCCGGGGAGAGCAGGAAGGCGACGGCGCCGGCGACGTCCTCGGGGACGCCGAGGCGGCCGAGCGGGTAGGCCTCGGCGACCTTCTCCTCGCGGCCCTCGTACAGCGCCTCGGCGAACCTGGTCTTCACCAGGGCGGGGGCGACGGCGTTGACCCGGACGCCCTGGGGGCCCAGCTCGGCGGCGAGTTCGGTGGTGAGCCGGATCAGTGCGGCCTTGCTGACGCCGTACATGCCGATCCCGAGTGAGGCGCGGATGCCGGTGATGGAGGCGACGTTGACGATCGAGCCGCCGTGCTCGCCCATCCAGGCGGCGTGTGCGCGGCGGGTCCAGGCCAGCGGGGCCAGCACGTTGACGGCGAGGATCTTGGCTGCGGCGGCCTCGTCGGTGTCGAGGACCGGTCCGTAGACGGGGTTGATGCCGGTGTTGTTGACCAGGTGGTCGAGCCGGCCGAAGGCTTCCAGGGTGCGGGCGACGGCCTCCTCCTGGTGCGCCGGGTCGTCGGCCTTGCCCGCGACGGCGATCGCGTTGTCCGGACCGCCCAGGTCGCGGACGGCCTCGGCCAGCGGCTCCGGGTTGCGGGCGGTGAGGCAGACCCTGGCCCCGCGGTCGACCAGCTCGCGCGCGATGCCGAGGCCGATGCCCCGGCTCGATCCGGTGACGACGGCCACCCGGCCCTTGAAGGAGTGCACCACGGAGCGTCCTGCCTTTCCCACGGGGATGCTGAGTCCTGAGGACTGTCGCTGACTAAGCGCTTGCTCAGCATGCTGTCGGTGCGGGAACCTGTCAACAGCCTGCCGAACGCCCGCTCGGTCCGCGGGGTGGTCGGCGGGAATGCCTGTACGAGTTCTCTGGGAGGATGGCGCCATGACCAGCACCCCGCTCGCCGACCTCTGGCCGACCCTGCCCGGCGCCGACGCCCGCCCCGAAGCGGCGTACCGGCTGCTCCAGGCCGCCGTCGAGTCGTTCGCGGAGCGCGGCTTCCACGCCACCACGACCCGGGACATCGCCACCGCGGCGGGGATGAGCCCGGCCGCGCTGTACATCCACTACCAGTCGAAGGCCGCGCTGCTGGCCGAGATCAGCCAGGCCGGTCACGCCGCCACGCTGACCCTGGTCCGGGACGCGGTGGCCGGCCCGGGCGGCCCGGCCGAGCGGATGCGCCGGCTGGTCGAGCAGTTCACCGTCTGGCACGCCCGGGCCAGGAAGGTCGGCCGGGTGGTCAACTACGAACTGCACGCGCTGCCCGAGGACGCCTACGCGGTGGTCGCGGCGCTGCGGCTGGACATCGAGCGCGAGGTCAGCGCGCTGATCGAGGCGGGCGTGGCGGCCGGGGACTTCCAGGTGACGGAGGTGCGGACGGCGGCCCGCGCGGTCACTTCGCTGGGCATCGACGTCTCCCGCTGGTACACGGCCAACTCCACCGAGGCGCCGGAGGAACTCGGGCGCCGTTACGGCGAGTTGGTGCTGCGGATGCTCGGCGCCCGGGTCTGAGCCGAGGCCCGTCGGGCGGGTCCCGCCGGACGGACAGCGGGACGTCCCGGTCCGCCCTTGACCTGGTCGCGGGGGTGCGAGCAGACTCGTATACGAAGTACGTGTGCCTCGCATCTTCCACCGGGCCGCCTGGCCCGGCACGACGGGGCGCCCGCCGCGACCGATCGTGGCGGGCGCCCTGCTGTCGGGCACTATGGCTCAGGGGTTGTTCAGGCGGTGGCCAGGCAGAACTGCACCAGCCCGGCGTCCACATCACGGACGATCTGTTCCATCTCCGCCCACCGCGGGTGGAATTCGGTGCCCCACTCGACGGTGAAGCCGAGCACCTTGCCCTGGTCGGGGTCGGCGAAGCTGCGGGAGTAGACGTAGTCGTCGCTGGTCCCGCTGGTCGGGTACAGGTGGAAGCCGCTCATCGGTTTGTACGTCAGGCCACGAACGCCGTTGACGCCCTGGCAGAACGCCTCGGCGAGCAGCGCGGCGGCGTCCTGGTCGCCCTTGGGGATGTACTCGGAGTAGGTGAGGTCGCCGGGCAGGCCGCGCTTGCCGTCGTACTCGGAGTTGCGGAAGTTCATGTCGGGGTCGATCGACTGGTTGTCGTCGTCGCCCCAGTTGTAGAGCACGTCCTGCGAGTAGCTGTGCACGTCGACGAACCACTGGGTCAGCGGGAACTGCTCCAGCAGCCACCGGACGTTGCGGGTCTCCGGCTCGGAGAACGCGCTCGGGCCGGCGTACACCTGCGGGTCGCACGGGTCGTTCGACACCTGGGGGTTGGCGTTCGGGTCGAAGGCGGTGACGAAGTCGAAGAGGAAGTCGTAGTTGCGGTTGATGTCGACGCCGACGCAGTCCGGGTTCGGGCTGCCGCCGGCGTTGGCCGGGTTGCGGTTCTTGCGCCACATCGGCCTGACGGTCTGGCTGTAGTTCCGGCCGTCGGGGTTGACCAGCGGGTAGAGCACCAGGTCGAGCCGGTGGAGCAGGCCGCTGACCTGGCCGGCGGTGAAGGTGGTGCCGCCGTAGCCGAGGCCGGTGTTGTCCCGGTGGGATTCCAGCAGGTCGGCGGCGAGGTGGACGAGGATCTCGCAGCTGCCCCACTCGCGGGCGTGGACGCCGCCGATCATCATGACGCACGGCTTGGGGGCCGTCGCGGGTTCGCTGATCAACAGGGCGTGGGCGGTGCGGCCCTCGTGCGAGGCCTCGGGCAGCGTGAGGAGTCGGGTGATGTCGGGGTGGGCGGTGGCCAGGCTGGTCACGGCGGACTCGACCTCGGTGACGTTCAGGTACGGCATGGCGGGCCTCCCGGGTCAGCCGGAGAGCTTGGTGGCCAGGCCGTGCGGGACGGCGTCGGCGGGGGCGAAGCGGTCGCCGACGCCGACGTCGGCCTGGGCGGCGCGCCCGGCCTCGCTGGCGTTGCCGATCCGGGTGACCGTGATGCCCTCGCGTTCGAGGGCCGGGACCTGGTCGGCCGGGGCATAGACGTCGATGCCGATGCGGCCGTCCTCCTCGACGTGCGGGCGTCCGCCGACGTCGGGGCGGGTGTCGCGCAGCAGCGCGCGCAGGGTCTCCGGGTCCTTGGCGGTGACGCGGAGGCGCAGGATGTCGTCGTGGGGTGACGCGTTCGGGGTGGAGGACATGGGGACTTCTTCCGGGCGCCGTCAGCGGGCTGCCGCGATGGTGCCGGGCGGCCCGGCGGCGCCGATCAGGGCGGATATGTCCGACGTGTACCTCGTATCCTCAGGATGCGTCGCTGCCGTAGAAGCCGTCAAGGGGCGGCCCGGGCATCCGGTCGAGCAGGCTGTCCAGGCCGCTCAGCAGTTCGGCCTCGTCGTCGAAGTCGGCGAACCGGGGCACCAGGGCGCGCAGCCGGGGGTACTCGGCGGCGGGCAGCCGGTGCAGGCCGAGCCGCAGGACCGGGTCCGGCTCGTTCGGGTTGTCGACCACCTGGCGCTTGTCCACCAGCAGGCAGCCGAGGTTCCAGGCGACGAAGGTGCGGTAGACGGTCAGCGCGCCCGCGTCGTCGAAGCCGGCCCGGCCGAGCACGGCCAGGATGTGCTCGGTGAGTTCCAGCACCGAGGCCGGGCGGCGGGCCACCGGGACGGACAGCGGGCGGGTCGCGATCAGTGGCAGGATCTCCGGGTGGGCGTGCGCGGTGGCGGCGAACGCCTGGGCGATCCGGCGCAGTTCGGCGCGCCAGCCGCCCTCGTGGGCGCCGCGGCCGGCGCCGGCCCGCAACCGGGCGTTGATCTCGTCGAAGTAGGCCTCGACCAGGCCGTCGAGCAGGGCTTCCTTGCCCGGCGTGTAGCGGTACAGGGCCATCGACTCCACGCCGAGCTCGGCCGCCAGCCTGCGCATGGTCAGCGCGGCCAGGCCCTCGCGGTCGACCAGGGCCACGGCGGCGCCCAGCACCAGCGGGCGGCTCAGCCGGCCCCGCTTCTCGGGGGCGTCCTGCTCGGCCATTCCGCACTCCTCCGGGTCCGTGGCAGCGTCGTCGGCCGTGCCCGGCCGGTCGGGCCGTTCGGCGGGGCGGCTGCGGTGCAGGGCCCGCTGTCGGGCCGGGTCTCCGGGCCGGGTCTTCGGCGGATGTCACTCAACGGATACAGAACCAGGATACAAGGTATGAATCAGACGTAAACGGGTGAGCGGCTCCTGGTGACCGGCCCGTCGATCCCGCTGGTCAGCCGACCGGCGGCGGAGCCGCGTGGAGAGGGCGGGTGCGGCGACGGGGGCGGCGGGTCGGTTGCGCTGCGTGGCCGGACGTGCCGGGGGTGGTGGGTCGGGGGTGTGGCGTGGACCGTCGGGCGGCCGGCCGGCCGGTTTTCAAGCCGAGCAGCAGCCGAGCAGCAGCCGGACGGCGAGGACGGCGACCAGGGCGGCGGAGCCGAGGGCGGTGAGCAGCCGGCCGCGCGGGCCGGTCAGCGCCCGGCCGAGCAGCGCGCCGCCGGAGGCCAGCAGCAGCTGCCAGCAGGCGGATGCGGCGAAGGCGCCGAGGGTGAAGGCCGCCCGGGCCGGGACGCCGTCCTGGCTGCCGCCGCCGAGCACCAGGGCGGCGAAGTAGACGACGGTGAGCGGGTTCAGCAGGGTGATGCCCAGCAGGGTGAGGAAGGCCCGGGCGGGGGTGGGCGGCGCGGCCTGCGGTCCGGCGGCGGTGCCGGGACGGCTGCGCAGCGCGCTGACAGCCGTTCGGGCGGCCAGGGCCGGCAGCACCAGGGCGGAGACGATCCGCAGCGGCCGGGCGACCGGATCGAGCAGCGGCGCGAGGCCGGTGCCGCCGGCCGCCGCGAGCAGCGCGTACAGCCCGTCCGCGGTGGCCACGCCGAGGGCGGCGCAGGCGCCGGTGCGCAGTGAGGTGCGCGCGGTGAGCGACACCAGGTAGGCCCCGACGGCCCCCACCGGGACGGCAACGCCGAGCCCGGCGAGCAGCCCCGCGGCCAGTGCGGCCCTCACGAGTGGACGGCGTCGGGCCTCCGGGGGCGGCCGGGCTGCTGCTGGACCGGGGCCGGGCGGGCGGCGGCGGGAGCAGGCAGCGGGCGGGCGGCGGAGTCGGTCATGGGCCGATGGTGACGGCCCGGGGAGGGGGTGGCAAACGGTTTTCCGGGAGCCCGGGGTAGCGTGGGAAACCCCGTGATCACCATCCCGAGGAGCATTGATGAACAGTCAGAACGACACGGTGCGAGCGCTGTTGGCGGAGGCCTGGGCCTCCTGGGCGGAGCGGGGTTCGGCCCTGGCCGCCGAGGACTGGGACCGGTCCACCCGGCTGCCGGGGTGGACCGTACGGGAGCTGTACGCGCACGTGGCGCCGGTGCCGGAGATGTTCACCGGGCTGCGCGCGGCCGTCCTGGACGGGCGGGCCGAGGTGGTCGACGGGGCCGGCGTCCTGCGCGCCTACAACCGGCCCGGCGGCATCGCCCACACCGCCGCCGGCCAGGTCGCCGAGGCGGCGAAGCAGGCTGCCGAGGTGGCCGAACCCGCCGTGCTGATCGCCCGGTTCGGGGTGGAGGGGCCGGCCGCGCTGGACGGCCTCGCGGACCTGCCGCCGGGCACCACGGTGGCGCACCCGCTGCTCGGCAGCGTGACGGTCGGCGCGCTCGGCGAGGTGGCGCTGATGGAGGCGACCGTCCACCTGCTCGACCTGGTCGCGGCCGTCGGCGGTCCGCCGCCCGCCGAGGGGGCGCTGCACTTCACCCGCGCGCTGCTGGCGGAGGTCGCCGACCCGGCGGCCTTCATCGAGGCGGCGACCGGCCGCAGCGCGGCGGCGGTGCTGCCGGTGATCCGGTAGGGCGGTCGTCCGGTGAGCCGGTGATCCGCTGGGCCGGTCATGAGGTGGTCATCCGGCGAGCCGGTCATCAGGTGAGGCGTATGCGTCTCATGTCATGAGCCTTTCAAAGGTGCGGGTTTGCTGTCACGCTGCTGCTCCCGGCCCGCTCCCCCACGAGAGGCACCGATGAGAAGACTCCTGCCTGCCCTGACCGGTGCCGCCCTGTTCGCGGCGACCGGCCTCGCGGCGCTCGCCACCCCCAGTGTGGCGAGCGCCGCGGACTGCACACCCGCCCAGGTGGTGGCCAACAACGGTTTCGAGTCAGGAAGTTCGCCCTGGACGGCGCCGAGCGGAGCGATCACCGCCGACAGTCGCCAGAGCGCACACTCCGGCAGCTCCTACGCCTGGCTCGACGGCTACGGCTCCAGCCACACCGACACGCTCTCGCAGTCCGTCACCCTCCCCGCCGGGTGCGGCACCGCGACGCTCGGGTTCTGGCTGCACGTCGACACCGCCGAGACGACCGGCAGCACCGCCTACGACAAGCTGACCGTCAAACTCGGCTCCACCACTCTGGCCACCTACTCCAACCTGGACGCCCAGGCCGGGTACGTGCACAAGACCGTCGACGTCTCCGCCTTCGCGGGCCAGGCCGTGACGCTCGCCTTCACCGGCGTCGAGGACTCCAGCCTGCAGACCAGCTTCGTGCTGGACGACGTCACCCTGGACGTCTCCGGCGGTGGCACCACTCCGCCCCAGCCCGGCGACCCGACCCGCACCCCGGCCGCGCCGGCGTACACCGTCGACCTCACCAGCGATGCCTCCGGCGGCAGTTGGACCGGGCGCGAGAGCGTGACCTTCAGCAACGCCTCGCCCACCGCGCTGAACGAGGTGTACCTGCGACTGTGGGACAACGCCCACGGCAGCTGCCCCAGCACCCCGATCACGGTGACCAACGTGACCGGCGGCACGCCGTCCCCGCTCACGGTGAACTGCACCGCGCTCAAGATCACCCTGCCGGCTCCGCTCGCGCAGGGCCAGAGCGGCACCGTCGGCTTCGACCTCGGCATCACCGTGCCGAGCGGCGCGGACCGCTTCGGCCACGACGGCGCGTACAACTTCCTCGGCAACGCCCTGCCGGTCCTGGCGATACGGGACGCGGCCGGCTGGCACCTCGACCCGTACACCAACAACGGCGAGTCCTTCTACTCGGTGGCCTCGGACTTCGCCGTCACCCTGGACCACCCGACCGGCCTGCTGGTGCCCGCGACCGGTACCTCGGTGGACACCCCCGGCGCGGCCGGCCGGACCGTCACCAAGGCGACCGCCGGCAAGGTGCGCGACTTCGCCTGGGGCGCCGGGCCGTTCACCAGGATCTCCGGCACCTCCGCGGCCGGGGTGAAGGTCAACGTCTATTCGGTGGCGGGGATCAGCGCGGCCGACTCCAAGTCGATGCTCTCCACCGCGACCTCGGCGGTCGACGCCCACGCCCAGCGCTTCGGCGCCTACCCGTACGGCGAGCTGGACGCGGTGATCGACAACAACTTCTGGTTCGGCGGCATGGAGTACCCGGGTTTCGTCCTCGACCTGGTCAGCACCACGGCGCTCACCCACGAGATCGGTCACCAGTGGTGGTACGGCATCGTGGGTGACGACGAGTACAACGGCCCCTGGCTGGACGAGGCCTTCACCGACTACGCCACCGACCTCGCCCTCGGCAAGACCGGCAACGGCTGCTGGAACAGCGTCTCCTGGGCCTCCTCGGCAGAAAAGATCACCAACTCGATGGCGTACTGGGACGCCAACTCCTCCCGCTACTCCACGGTCGTCTACGGCTACGGCAAGTGCGCCCTGCACGACCTGCGCCGGACGATCGGCGACACCGCGATGACCGCGCTGCTGCGGAACTACGCGCAGGCGCACTGGTACGGCGTCTCCACCACCGCGGAGTTCAAGGCCGCGGCCCAGGCCGTCACCACCGTGGACCTGACCTCCTTCTGGAGCCAGCACCGCATCGACGGCTGAGCCCGCGCACCCCGGGCGCCGCCCCCGGTCACGGCCGGGGGCGCCGCCCCGTGAAGCCCCTTGACGCCCTTGACGCCACGGAGGGCCGGGAGGGACGCTGTACGTGTACGACATAAGCGTGTGCCGTACGCGGACAGTCGAAAGCACACGACCCATAGTCGCGAGGCTCCCGGCGCCGACCCGACCGCTGGAGCGATCATGTCGACCAACCACTACGTGGCGCTGCCGGACAGCTCCCGCGCTCCGCTCAGCGGAGCGCGGGTCATCGGACCGGCCGACCCACGGGCACCCCTGACCGTCACCGTCTACCTGCGGCGCGACCCCGACGCGCCCCCGCGCCCCGACGTCTACGAGCTGGCGATGCAGCCGCCGGCCCGCCGCACCGCCCCCGGCGACGACGAGTACGCCGCCGTCCACCGGTGGCGCGACACCGACCTCAAGGCGGTCGAGGCGTTCGCCGACGAGCACCACCTGACCGTCTCCCACGAGAACCCGCTGGCCCGCAGCGTCCAGCTGACCGGCACCACCGAGGACGTCTCGAACGCCTTCCGGGTCACCCTGGCCCGCTACCGTTACCGGGACGCCAACGACAACCCCCGGATCTACCGGGGCCGCGAAGGCGCGGTCAACGTTCCCGCGGGGCTGAGCGGCATCGTCACCGGCGTCTTCGGCCTGGACAACCGGCCGATCGGCGCCAACCTGCTGTTCCGCCCGGCCTTCACGGACCTCTCGCTGCCGATCGCCGAGGGCGTGCCGGGGCTGCCGGTCGGCGTCTTCCTCCCGACCGACCTCGAAACCCCGTACGCCTACCCCGCCGGAACCGACGGCGACGGACAGTGCGTCGCCGTCCTCGCGTTCAACGGCGAGACGGATCCCGGCGTCCCCTCCGGCGGCTACTCGCCCGACGCGCTGCGCACGTACTTCTCCGCCCTGGGGCGGCCCATGCCGGCCATCTCCAACGTGGTGGTCCCCAACGTCGGATCCACCGGCAACGACCCGGGCCGGGACGACGGAGGCCCGCTACGGCTCGACAGCACCGGTGAGATCATGCTCGACCTCGCGGTGGTCGGCTCCCTCGCGCCCAAGGCGAAGGTCGTCGTCTACTTCAGCAGGTTCACCGAGCAGGGCTGGGTGGACGTGATCCACCGGATCGTGACCGACACGGTCAACCGGCCCTCGGTGATCTCCTGCAGCTACGGCAACGCCGAGGACGGCCGCACGATGTGGACCGCCGGGGCGATCGACAGTGCCGACCGGGCCTTCAGCGGTGCGGCCGAGAAGTTCATCAGCATCTGCTGCGCCTCGGGCGACGACGGCTCCAGGGACCAGGCACTCGACGAGCGCGCCCACGCCGACTTCCCCGCCTCCAGCCCGCACGTGCTCGGCGTCGGCGGCACCCGCCTGGTGGTGGAGCAGGGGCAGGTCGTCAGCGAGACCGTCTGGGACGACGGCGCGGGCAACCGGACCGGTGGCGGCATCAGCAGGCTGTTCCCGGTGCCGCCCTTCCAGGAGGGTACCGACGTGCCCCCGTCGGCCAACCCGCCGCACGCGCCCGGCCGGGGTGTGCCGGACGTGGCCGCGCTCGCGGCCGGCAGTACCGGTGTGGTCGTCCCGAGCATCGACGGCGAGCACGTCCTCGTGGTCGGCGGCACCAGTGCCGCCGCCCCCATGTGGTCCGCCCTGCTCGCCAGGGTCAACCAGGCCCTGCCCGGCTCGGCCCAGGTCGGCTTCCTCAACCCGCTGCTGTACGCGCATTTCGGGACGGGCGTCCTGCGGGACATCACCCAGGGCAGCAACGGCGCCTACTTCGCCGCGAAGGGCTGGGATCCGTGCACCGGCCTCGGCAGCCCGGGCGGCCGGCAGCTGCTGGACGGCCTCAAGGCCCTGTGAACCCTCTTCGGTCCGACACCTGCCGGTGCGGGGCGCGCTGCGGCGCCCCGCACCGGCGCGGGTGCGTCAGCCCAGGGCGAGGGCGCGGAGGCGGTCGGCCGCGCCGTTGAAGTAGTTCTGGTCACCGGGGAAGGTGCCGGAGTCGGCGAACTGCCAGAAGGTCTGGTAGCTCCAGCCGTTCGGCAGGGTGCCGACGGACGTGGAGTAGCGGGCTATCCAGAGCGGGTTGGTGGTGCCGAAGCCGCCGTTGTTGCCGGTGCACTGGGTCCACCAGTTGGTGGTGGTGTAGATGGTGGGGTACCGGCCGGTGCGGGAGTGCACGGTGTCGCTGAAGTCGCGGATCCAGCTGACCATGGCGCTCTGGCTGAGGCCGTAGCAGGTGGCGCCGTAGGGGTTGTACTCGATGTCGAGCGCGGGCGGCAGGGTCTTGCCGTCGGCGGACCAGCCGCCGCCGTGGCTGACGAAGTAGTTGGCCTGGGTGGCGCCGGAGGAGGCGTTCGGCAGCGCGAAGTGGTAGGCGCCGCGGATCAGGCCGGCGTTGTACGAGCCGTTGTACTGCTGGGCGAAGTACGGGTTGGTGTAGCTGGTGCCCTCGGTGGCCTTGACGTAGGCGAACTTGGCGCCGTTCGCGGACGCCGAGGACCAGTTGACGTTGCCCTGGTAGCCGGAGACGTCCAGCCCCGGGGTCTGGGTGGCGGCGAGGGAGGCGAACGGGGCGGCGGTGCCGCGGCCCTCGCGGGCGGCGACGGTGGAGCCGGCGAAGTCCTGGTCGGGGTGGAAGCCGGGGCGGCCTTCGACGACGGGGGCGACAGGGGCGGGCTCGGCCGCGTAGGCGGGGGCGGCGACGCCGGCGACCAGGGCGGTCGCGGCGGCGAGGGCGGCCGGCGCGGGCAGGCGGCGGGCCGATCTGTCGGTGCCGGCGGTGCGGGCGGAGCGGGAAGAGCGGGGCATGAACACTCCTCTGGTTCCGAGCGAGGGAAGGGTCGAAATGACCTGGTAAGGCCGGGGTCTGACCGGCCGTACCGCAGAGTAGTCATGTACCTGAACCGCCGCCAGGCATCTTTTTTCACATGCTGAACGCACGTCACACGTGCCGGAACGCCATGACCGGCAGCCGGCGTTGCCGGTTTTGCCGGGTCGGCCGGCCGCGGAAGCGGACCGGGGAACCGGCGGGCGACGCCGGGGCGGGCTCGGGGCGGTTCCGGGAGCGCCCGGCCCGCTGTGGCACGATGCCCGCGGGCCGGCCACCACGGGCGGCCCCGCACGTGAGGAGAGGACCAGCCATGACCGAGACCGCCACCGACTCCGCCCGGCCTGCCGGGGAGCCCGTGTTCCGTCCCGCCACGCCCGCCGACGTCCCGGCGCTGGTCGACCTGGTCGAGTCGGCCTACCGGGGTGACTCCAGCCGGGCCGGGTGGACCACCGAGGCGGACCTGCTGGGCGGCCGGCGCACCAACCCGGAGGCCGTCACGGCGGCCGTGAGCCACGCCGAGGGCCTGGTACTGCTCGCCGAGCGGGACGGCGGACTGCTCGCCTGCTGCCAGCTGGAGCGGCGCGGTGAACGGGCCTACTTCGGCATGTTCTCGGTGCGGCCCGGGCTCCAGGGCGGGGGCATCGGGCGGGCGGTGCTGGCCGAGGCGGAGCGCCTGGCCGCCGAGCGGTGGGGCGTCGATGCGATGGAGATGAAGGTGATCGAGCAGCGCGCCGAACTGATCGCCTGGTACGAGCGGCGGGGCTACCGGCGCACCGGCGAGTTCAGCCCGTTCCTGTACGGCGACGAGCGGTTCGGCATCCCGCTCCGGCCGGACCTCCGGTTCGAGCACCTCGTCAAGGAGTTGAAGGCGGCGTAGGGGCGATCAATGCAGAAGTTGACGGCTGTGACAGGGAGTTGACGGCCTGCTGAAACGGCCCGCCCTCGGGGTTCGGTTCAGTCCGGCTCGACCGGTTTCCGCAGGTGGCGCGCTGTCAAGTCGCTGAGCTGGGGCGATGCGGAGATGTCATACCTCGTTCATTATTGGTCTAGGCCAATATGAGAAGGTGGGTGCGAACGGCCACGTTCCGTCCGCTGCCCAGGGGGGCCATTTCCGCATGCCCGTTCTCCATGGCACCGCCATGCCCGCACCCGACACCGGTCCGCGCCGGACACCCGCGGACCCCGACGGTCATCGACTGCCCGGTCCGCCCGGCGACGAGGAGCTCTACTGGTACTTCGGCCCGCAGCGCCGCTGGGTGCTGCTCTGCGCCACCCTCTCCTACGCGGGAGCCACCGCCACACTCGGCCTGTTCGCCCTCAGCCGGCCGCTGCTCTGGCCGTTCCTGGTGCTCACCGTGCTCAACGCGGCCACCTGGCTGCTCTCGCTCACCGACGGCCAGCGCGCCCGGCGCTTCACCCGCGACTCGCACGACCTGCTGCTGCGCGCCTGGAGCCCCGCCCGCGCCCCGAGCGTGGACCTGCTGCTGCCGACCGCCGGCGAACCGCTGGCCGTCCTCGACAACGCCTACCGGCACACCGCGGCCGTCCGGTGGCCCGGCGGGCTCACCGTCCTGGTCCTCGACGACGCCGGCCGCCCCGAGGTGCGCGAACTCGCCGAGTCCTACGGCTTCCTGTACCGCGCCCGCCCCGACCGGGGCCGCTTCAAGAAGGCCGGCAACCTCAACCACGGCCTGGCCGAGGGCACCGGCGAGATCGTCGCCGTCCTGGACGCCGACTTCTGCCCCCGCCCCGACTTCCTGCACCACCTGGTGCCCTACCTCGACAACCCCGAGGTCGGCATCGTGCAGAGCCCGCAGTGCTTCGACACGGACGCAGACATGTCCTGGCTCGAACGCGCCGCGGGAGCCACCCAGGAGATCTTCTACCGCTGGATCCAGCCCTCCCGGGACGCACAGGACGGCACCGTCTGCTGCGGAACCAACGCCCTCTACCGCCGCGCCGCACTGAAGCGGATCGGCGGCTTCGCCGAGATCGACCACAGCGAGGACCTCTACACCGGCCTCGCCCTCGCCCGCGCCGGATGGGCCACCCGCTACGTCCCCGCACTGGTCGCCAAGGGCATGTCGCCCACCGGCCTGCCGGCCTTCATCAGCCAGCAGTACCGCTGGTGCCTCGGCTCCCTGGCCCTGGTCCGCGACCCGGACTTCCGCCGGGGGCCGCTCTCCCGGTCCGCCCGGCTCTGCTTCTGGAACGGCATCCTCGGCTACGTCACCAGCGCGGTGAACGTCTTCGCCGTGCCGCTGCCCGCCCTCATCCTGCTGTTCTTCCGGCCCGAGGAGATCCAGCCCTGGCAGGTGCTGCCGTTCCTGCCGCCGATCTGGGTCGCCCTGGTGCTGCTGCCCGCGATGTCCCGCACCCGCTGGCGCTTCGAGGTCACCCGGGTCCAACTCCTCGGCGGGCTCTGCCACGTGGTCGCCATCGCGCACGCGCTGCGCCGCCGCTCCGCCGACTGGGTGCCCACCGGCGCCGTGTCCGGTGGCAGTTCGCTCGCCCGCGCCGTCGCCCGGATCGGGGTCGGCTGGCTCGGGTTCGTCGTCCTCGCGGGCGCCGCCGGACTGGTCCGGGCCGCGCTGCTGTACGGCTGGCGGCCGTACTGGGCGCTCGCCGGGCTGCTCGCGCTCACCGCGTACACCATGATCCCGCTGATCCGGGAGCTGTGGCCGCTGCTGAACGGGGCCAAGGGCGGCAAGGGTGCCGTCGGCGAGGTCGCCGCGCCCGCACGGGGCCGCTCCGACCTCGGGTTCGGCCGGGCCGAGGCCGTCGCCGTCACCACCGTGCTGCTGCTGTGCGGGCTGCTGGCCTCCGGCTGGGCCGATCCGCTGATCTTCTGATGCCCCGTCAGTATCGCTCCACCGATTGATCGTTGCGTTTCCTTGCGCGTCGCCCCACCGGCGCGGAGACCGCCCGGCCGCCCCATCGGCCCGGCGGGCCCGACCACCGCTGCCACCCTGCAAGGAGCACCGCCGTGTCAACGGCCGTACCACCACCGTCGTCCTCCGCCGCCGCATCGGGTACACCGGAACCCGCTCCGGCCTCCGGTTTCGCCTCTGCCTCCGGGCCCGCCTCCGGGGCCGCCTCCGGGGCCGTCGAACTGCTGCCCGGCGTCGTCCGGGTGGACCGGGAACCCGCCGCCCCGCAGCGCGCCGCCGTCGCCGAGAGCGGGCAGGCCCGCCGCCGCACCGCCTTCCGCCCCGACATCGAGGGGCTGCGCGGCGTCGCCGTGCTCTCCGTCCTCGCTTTCCACTCCGCCGTCCCGGGCCTGACCGGAGGCTTCGTCGGCGTCGACGTCTTCTTCGTCATCTCCGGCTTCCTGATTACCGGCCTGCTCGTCGGCCGCCCGCTCGGCCTGTGGGACTTCGCGGCCCGCCGCGCCCGACGCATCCTGCCCGCCGCCGCCACCGTGCTCGTCGCCACCGCCGTTGCAGGCGGCGCCCTGCTCGACCCGCTGCGCGGCACCGACCTCGCCCGCGACCTGATCGCCTCCGCCGGCCAGTTCGCCAACTGGCGCTTCGTCGGCCGGCAGACCGACTACCTGGCCGCCGAACACGACCCCAGCCCGCTGCAGCACTTCTGGTCGCTGGGCGTGGAGAACCAGTTCTACCTGCTCTGGGGCGTGCTGCTGTTCGGCCTCGCCCGCTACCTGTACGGGCGCCGCCGCACCGTGGCGATCACCCTCGCCACGGTGGCCGTCGGCGGCGTCTCGCTGGCGCTCTGCCTGCGCTGGACGGCCACCTCCGCGCCGCTCGCCTACTTCTCCACCGGCAGCCGGCTCTGGGAGTTCGCGGCCGGCGCCTGCGCGGCGCTGGCCGGCTCGGCCCTGGCCGCCCGCGCCGAGCGGCGTCCGGTGGCGTGGTCGCTGCGGGTGCTCGGCTGGCTGGGCCTCGCGGCAGTGCTCGCGCCGGTGTTCCTGTACGACCGCAACACCCCCTTCCCCGGCACCGCCGCACTGCTGCCCGTCCTCGGCACCGCCGCCGTCCTGCTCGCCGGGCACCGCCCGCTCGGCGCCGCCGACGCCGGGCGGCTGCTCGCCACCCGCCCGCTGCGCGCCGCCGGACGGCTCTCGTACGCCTGGTACCTGTGGCACTGGCCGATACTGACCATCGCCCAGGCCCGGTACGGCGTGCTGCCCTGGACCACCCTGCTCGCGCTCACCGCCGCCGGCGCGCTGCCCGCCTGGCTCACCCTGCGGCTGGTCGAGCAGCCGCTGCGGTACGGCAGCAGCCCGGCGCCCCGGCGCGGGCTCGCGGTCGGCGCCAGCGCCCTGGTCATCCCGCTGATCGCCGCACTCACCCTCGGCGGCGGCACCATGCGCGCTCTCGGCGACCCCTCCTCCGCGCCCGCGGCGGCCCCGGCCGGAGCCGCCGACGGCCCGAGCCTGCTCGCCCCCGGCATCCGGGTGCTCGCCCTGACGCCCTCGCTCGCCCGGGCCCGGGAGGACTTCCCGCCCGGCAAGGGCTGCGAGATCCCGCTCAACGCCGACACCAGCCCGCGCTGCCTCTTCGGCGCCGAGGACAGCCCCGACCGGATCGTGCTGCTCGGCGACTCGCACGCCGGGCAGTGGATCTCCGCCGCCCTCGCCCTGGCCGAGCAGCGGCACTGGGCCCTGGAGGTCCTGGTCAAGCCCGGCTGCCCGCTGGCCACCCTCACCGTGCGCAACAACGTGCTCGGCCGCACCTTCGAGGAGTGCGACCGCTGGCGCGAGAACACCCTCACCCGGCTGACCTCCGGGCCCAAGCCGCGCCTGGTCCTGATGGCGGGGCTCAACCGCTACGGGAGCCAGGAGGAGCGCACCGAGGGCTGGACCCGCACCCTGGACCGGCTCACCGCGCTCGGCGCCCCGCTCGCCTACCTCGGCGACACCCCGATGCCCGGCAAGGACATCCCGGCCTGTCTGGCCGCCTCCGACGGGCGCTCGGACGCCTGTTTCTTTCCGCGCGACACCGCCTTCGAGCCCGACCCCGTGCTGGACGGCGGGCTCGCGGCCCGGTACGGGGTACGGACCCTGGACCTCGGGCCGCTGCTCTGCCCCGGCACCGGGCCCTCCTGCCCGGCCGTGCTGGAGGGCGTGGTGCTGTACCGGGACACCGGGCACATCACCGACACCCTGGCCCGGGTGCTGGCGCCCCGGCTGGACAGGGGCCTGCTGGGGGCCCCGACCGGTCCGGCGGTGTCCGTGGCTCCGGGGCCGCCGTCGGCTCAGCCGTAGATGCTGTGGCAGATCCGGGCCTGCTCCGACCCGGCCGGCCAGTGGCCCGCCCGCTCGGCCTGGGCACAGATGGTGCTCCGGCCGCCGCTTGCGCCCGCCCCGGGACTCGCCGGGGCGGGCGGGCCCGACGGGCCGCGGGCCGGTGCGTCGGCGTGCGGAGTGTGCCCCGGCTTGGGGTGCGCGCTCGCCGAGGCGTGCTGGGCGTCGGCCGTCGGGCCGGTCCCGGCACCGGACGTGGTCGCCGCCGCGCCCGGCCTGCCCGCCCCTGCCGGGAGCGCCACCCCCGGGGTGGGCGGTGGCAGTGGGGACGGCGCGGGCGTGGCGGGCGACGGGGAGGCCGGCAGCGGCGGTGCTGCCGGGTCCGAGGCGGAGGGCGTGGCGTCCGGCACCGCCGCCACGCGGACCTCGTCACCCGACCCCGGCCCGCACATCGCCAGGACGGAGGCCAGCACGGCTCCCGTCCCGACCATCGTGGCCGTCCAGGCCTTGCGCGACAGGCGCCTCGGCGCCGTGGCGGTGGACCACGGCGGTGGCGGGTTCGCGGGGACCGGCGGCGGCTGCCAGGCGTTCTGCGGCCACTGCCATGGTCCTCCGGTGGGCTGCCCAGTCATGTGCTCCTCCTTCCAGTGGCCCCCCTCGAACCTTTCCGTGCTCAACGAGCCCGCCGACGCCGGGACATGACCCGGAAGAGGGGTTTGGACGGGCGTTGATTGCCACCGCGCCACATGCTGGGGGCATGGAGACCAACAGCACGTCCAAGCCCCTGGTCGAGGTGGCCGAGTTCCGGACCGACAGCCGCTACCGCCTCGTCCACTTCGAGGGCCATGGCTGGGAGCCGCTCGCACCAGAGGAGTTCGAGCCCCGCGTCCACCAGCTCTTCCCCGACCTCGACCCGCGCGACCCCCAGCGGGTCCACTGGGCCGACCGTCCCTGGGAATGGCCCGCCTGGCACCCCGGCGAGGCCTGAACCGGCTCGGGACGGCCTGAACGGGCTCTGGACGGCCTGAACCGGAACGGTGCGGGAGCGCCGGCTCCGTTACGCTGGGCGGGTGAGTGTGGATCACTTCTGGTGCCGTCTGCCGGGTCGGGCCGTGGACACCTGCTCGCCGGAGGAACTCGGCGAACTCGTGCCGCGCGACCGCGACGTCCGGTACGACCGGCTCGCCGCCGCCGGGCTCGCCCTCGGCGTGCGGCGCACCGCCGTCCTGATGGAACTCGCACTCACCGAGAACGGCCTGCACCCCGACCCGGCCGCCCGACTGCCCGTCTACGGCGGCGGACGGCACCAACCGGGCGGGGCGCTGCCGGGCGGCTCCATTCCGGTGCTGCGCCCCGAACAGGTCGCGACGGCCTCCGCCCTCCTGCGCGCCTCGGCGCTCGGCGAACTCGTCCGCCAGCAGGGCGGCGTGCTCGCCCGCACGGTCGCTCGCCTCGGGTACCCGACGCCCTGGTCCGAGACCTGGGCGGCGCTCGTCGTCCACGACCTGCGCGAGCTGCGGGACTTCTTCGCGGCCGCGGCCGCGGCCGGCGACGCGGTGGCCGTCCGGGAGGCGGAGTGAACGCGCCCGCCGGCACCGCCGGGTACGGCGAGGCGGCGGATCAACTCGCCGTGCAGTACGAGAGCGTGAGCTTCGCCGAGGTGCACCGGGAGCTGCACCACCTGTACCCGGCCCCACCCGCGTCCGTCCTCGACGTCGGCGCCGGCACCGGCCGCGACGCCGCCGCCCTCGCCGCCCTCGGCCACCGGGTGGTCGCCGCCGAGCCGACGCCCGAACTCCGCGCCGTCGGCGAACGGTTGCACGCCGGCTCGGGCGTGCGCTGGGTCGCCGACGCGCTGCCCGGGCTGCCGCTGCTCGTCGCCGAGGGCGAACGCTACGACCTCGTCCTGCTCACCGCCGTCTGGATGCACCTCGCCCCTGCGGAGCGGCCCCCCGCCATGGCTGCGCTCACCCGCCTCCTGGCCCCCGCCGGCCGGCTCGCCCTCACCCTCCGCCACGGTCCCGTCCCGCCCGGCCGCCGCATGTTCGACCTCCCGCCCGAGCCCACCATCACCTTCGCCGCCGCCTGTGGCCTCCACCTCCTCCACCGTGCCACTCGCCCCGACCTGCACGGCCGCGACGGGGTGCACTGGACGGCACTGCTCTTCGAGCGGGAGGCGTAGCCGCTCAGCCTCGGCCCCGCCGGACGGTCTCGATCGGGAGGGGAGGGCAGACGGCCTTCTCCTCGGTCAGGTCCGCCAATGTCTCGGGCGGCTCGGCCCCCTCCCGTACGGCCGGCGGGTACGCCTTGGCCTGGAGGAGTCTCAGCCGAGGCGCCCGCCGGCGCAGCCGGGCCATGGCCGCGACGGCCCCTTCCGTCTGCGCGAGCCCGCGGACTTCCGCTGCCAAGGGGTCGGGCGGCCGGATGCCCTTGACCTGCCGGAGGTGGAGCGCCGCCCAGTCCTCGGCCACGAACGTGGTGACGGGAATGTGGTGGACGCTCCCGTCGTGCCGGTCCACCGGATAGGGCCCGCCGCCCACGAGGGCGTACTGCCGGTCGCCGGTGCGGGCGAACCCGGCGCTGTTCCAGGAGACGACCCACCCGAGGGCGTGCTCGACGACCGCACGGATCGCCAACTCGCGTGTCCACGGCGGTATTTCTGCCAGGAGTGACTCGACGAGTTCGATGGCTCGTTCTCTGCTGATGGCCACGCTCCCGATTCTCCACAGCGCGACAAGCGGGTTTTCGCGTCGTACGTGGAGGGCGCCGTGATAGTCCGCGTACGTCATCCGGCACAGCGGTGTGGACACTCGTCCGACGGCACCTCACCGGTCGAGGGACCGGTCTGCATATTTTTTGAGCAGGTGGAGGCGTGGAGCGCCCCGCCCGTGCACCGCCTACCCGCGGCCGAGCAACTGCCGGACGGCGTGCCGGGCGTGGTCCAGCGGTTCGCGGCTGCGCCGGACGGAGGCGAGCAGGACGGCACCCTCCAGCAGGGCGAGCACCTGCCCGGCAGCGACCTCGGCCTCCGCCGGGCCGAAGCCCTCGCCCTCCAGCCGGCCGGCCAGGACCTGCTGCCAGCCGGCGTACAGCTCGGAGCAGACCGTCCGCAGGGTCTCGTTGGTGCCGGCCACCTCCAGGGCGACGGTGGCGATCGGGCAGCCGCTGGTGTAGCGGGACTGCTCCAGCCGGTCGGCGAAGGCCACGATCAGGCGCTCGGCGAGGGCGGTGGTATCGGCGCCCTCGGCGGCCAGGCCGGCGAGCAGCGCCTCGACCTCCTGGCCGGCCTGGGTGAGCGCGGCGGCCACCAACTGGTCCTTGCCGCCGGGGAAGTGGAAGTAGAGCGAGCCGCGCGGGGCGCCGGTGGCGGCCACGATCCGATTGAGGCCCGTCCCGAAGTAGCCCTGCGCCTCGATCAGTTCCCTGGTGCCGGCGATCAGCCGAGCCCGGGTCTCCTCACCCTTGACTCCCATGCGGCGATAATAGACCGATCTGCATATTCCTGTCGACGGGCCCTCGGTCCCTTGTCAGTAGCGGAGTTGGGGCGGGAACCCGGTCCAGCGCAGCTCCTCCGGCAGGTGGCCCTGGTCGTTCAGCAGCAGCACGACCGGCGGCCGGCCGGATGCGTAGCGCAGGACGGTCAGCGCCGCGTTGGCGGCGTTGAGGCCGAGCCGGCGCCAGGCGGGGGCGTCCAGCGCGTGCCGGACCAGCCAGCCGATCAGGAACGCGTGGGTGACGACCAGTTCGTGCCGCTCCTCCCCGCCCGGCACCGGCCCGGTGAACCTATCGACGGCCCGCCGCGCCAGCACCTCGCCGTCGGCCCGCTCCTGCGCCGTGGTGGACGAGAGGCGGTCCAGCACGAACGCGGCGCTGTCGTCGGGAAGTTCCTCCCGCGCGGGCACGTACGGCACGAAGTCCCCGGCCTCCTCGCACGGCTCAGCCCGCGTGGGCCGCGTCCAGCAGCGCCAGCTCCTCCGCCGACAGCCGCAGTGCCCCGGCCGCGATGTTGTCCTCCAGGTGCGCCACGTCGCCGGTGCCCGGGATGGCCAGCACGTGCGGGCCGCGGTGCAGGGTCCAGGCCAGCCGCACCTGCGCGGTGCTCACCCTGCGCGCCTCGGCCACCGCCCGGACCTGGGCGGGCTCGGCCGCGCCGGCTCCGTCCTGCCGTCCGGCGCCGGCGATCGCGTAGAAGGGGACGAAGGCGATGCCCTGCTCCCCGCAGATCCGCAGCAGCTCGTCCTGTGCCGGGGTGGCCCCGATGCCGTACGGATTCTGCACGCAGACCACCGGTGCGATGGTCTGCGCCTCGGCGAGCTGGTGCGGGTGGACGTTGGACAGGCCCAGCTGCCGGATCAGCCCGGCCTGGCGCAACTCGGCCAGTGCGCCGAAGCGTTCGGCGACCGAGTCGGTGCCGAGGATGCGCAGGTTCACCAGGTCGAGGTGGTCGCGGCCGAGCTGGCGCAGGTTCTGCTCCACCTGGGCGCGCAGCCGCTCGGGGGTGCGGGCGTGCTCGACCCACTCGCCGCCGAGGCCCCGGCCGGGTCCGACCTTGGTGGCGATCACCAGGTCGTCGGCGTACGGCGCGAGCGCCCGGTTGATCAGCTCGTTGGCGGAGCGCAGCGGGGAGAAGTAGAAGGCCGCGGTGTCGATGTGGTTCACGCCCAGCTCGACCGCGCGGCGCAGCACCCGCAGCGCCTGCTCGCGGTCGCGCGGGACGGCGTGCGGGACGAGCGCCGGGCCGGTCTGCGGCAGGCGCATTGTGCCGAAGCCGATCCGGTGGACGGTGCGGTCGCCGAGCTTCCAGGTGCCGGAGGCGGCGGCGGTGACGGCGGCGGTTGCGGTGCTGTCGGAAGTCATGCCGATCATGATCGGCAGTGCACTAGCCTGACCGCCAGTGATTCGAACATGTCTGAATCCATGGGGGTGGGGGTGTGGCGGCCGAGCTGCTGTTCACGGCGGGTGACCTGGCCCGGATGCGCTTCGCGGTCTCCCCGATGTGGGAGGTCGGCCCGAGTCTGCGCCTGCTGCGCTCGGGCCTCCCGCACGCCGTCCACCAGCCGTGGGCGGAGCAGGTGCGGCCCCGGCTCGCGGCGCTCGGCCCGGCGTACGGGCTGCTCGCGGAACTCGTCCCGCCCACCGGCTACGTGCCCGACTTCCTCAACCCGGCCCCGGACGGGCCGGCCCCCACACTGGCCCAGGAGCTGGCGGCGATCCGGGCCACCCCGGCCGAGCGGGTCCGCCGCGACCTCGACCGGCTGCGGGACGGCGACGGGCTCGGCCCCCGGCTGCGCGCCCTGTACGGGGATCCGGCGGGCGGGCTCGGCCGGCTCACCGAGGCGGTCGAGGCGTACTGGGAGCTCGCGCTAGCCCCGTACTGGGCGCGGATCCGCGCCGTTCTGGACGCGGACGTGCTGCACCGCGCCCGCCAGGCGGCCGAGCACGGGGCGGCGCGGGTGCTGAACGACCTGCACGCCGGGCTCCGTTGGACGGAAGGCACGCTTCGGCTGCGCCACCGCACCCGCCCGCTGCCCGGCCGGACGGCCGGAGCGGGCCTGTTGCTGATCCCGTCCGTCTTCACCGGCCCGGCGCTCTACTCCCGCCTCGTCCCGCCGGATCCGCCGCAGCTCGCCTACCCGGCGCGCGGCACCGGCACCCTGTGGGCGGCAGCCCCGGCGGCCGGCACCGAGGCCCTGGCCGCCGTCCTCGGCCGGTCCCGCACCCGGCTGCTGGCGGAGCTGGCGGCCCCGGCGTCCACGACCGAGCTCGCCCGGCGCACCGGGCTCTCGTCCTCGGCGGTGTCCCAGTACCTGACGGCCTTGCGGGACGCCCGTCTGGTCAGTGCCCACCGGGCCGGGCGGTCGGTGCTGTACGCGAGGACGGCGTCGGCGGAGGCGCTGTTGGCGCCACTGGGGGAGGGGTGAGCACGCGTTCCCCCGACTACCGCAATGTCGGCCGGGCTCACCGGTGTCATCGGGCCGGATGCGCCGGACGCCCGTACCGTGCGGGACATGACACCCAATCGGCACCCCCGGCACCCCCGTCGCCATCGGACCGTCCTCGTCGCCGCACTGCTCGGGGCCGCCTTCGGCGCCGTCGCGCTCACCGGGGCACCCGTACGGCCGGCCGCCCCGATCTCCGAGGCCCGGCTCCGCCCGGCCGGTGCGCCGCCGACCGTGTACGCGCACCGCGGCGCCTCCTCCGCCGCGCCCGAGAACACCCTGGTGTCGGACGAGGTGGCCCGCCGGGCCGGCGCCGAGTGGATCGAGAACGACGTCCAGCCCAGCAAGGACGGCGTGCCGTACGTGCTGCACGACGACACCGTGGACCGCACCACCGACGGCACCGGCCGGATCCGGGACCTGACCGCCGGGCAGCTGGACGCGCTGGACGCCGGCTCCTGGTTCGCCCCGGTGTACGCGGGCGCCCGACTGCCGACCCTCGCCGCTCAGCTGGAGGACCTGCGCACCCGCGGCGGCAGGCTGTTGCTGGAGATCAAGGGGCCGCACACCCGCGACGAGGTCGCCCGGATCGTCCGGGAGGTGCGCGACCACGGCATGGCCGACCGGGTCCTCGTCCAGAGCTTCGAGGTGGACGCCCTGCGCCACACCCGTGAGCTGGCGCCCGAACTGCCGCTCGGGCTTCTGCGCGCCACCCTGGACACCGACCCGGTCGCCACCGCCCGCGACCTCGGCCTGGCCGCCTACAACCCCTCGGACGACGCGCTCTCCGCCCGCCCCGACGTGGTCAGGGAGCTGCACACCGCCGGCGTGGCCGTCAACGTCTGGACGGTCGACCAGCCCGCCCGCTGGAAGGCCCTCACGGCGGCGGGCGTGGACGGGATCGTCACCAACCGCCCGGCCGAGCTGGCCGGTTGGAACGCGGCCTGGTCGGCCTCGGGCGCCGCCGGTTAGGCTGCCCGGTGTGGAGAAGGAGAACGCGGTAGGCGCTCAGCCGATGGACGACCAGGCCGTGGCGGACTGGATCCGGAACCATTTCGGCCGGGTCCCCGAGCCGCAGGGCTCGCTGACCGCCTTCGACGGGCGCCTGGTCATCGACCTGGACACCCGGGTCGTCACCGTGGACGGCCGTGAGGTACAGCTCCACCGTGCCGACGTCAAACTGCTGCGCGGCCTGGTCGAGTTGGGCGAGGGTGTGCACGAGCCGTACTCGATCATGTGGAAGGTCTACAACGCACCGTTCCACCCCCATGAGCTGAGGTACCCGATGACGGTGCTGAGGACGAAGCTCGGCGAGCCCTCCTGGATCGTGCGGACCGAGGAGGGCTACGGCCTGCGGCCCCCGGACCTGCCGTAGCCGGTCGGCGGCCGGGAGCCCGCTCCCCCTCCGCGGGCCGGTCCGACAGACCGGCGGTCGTCGGCGGGACCCTCCGCGCCAGGTGGCGGGGGTGGTCTGGGAAGCTGCCGGCATGACGCTTCCGATCCTTCGCTGCGCCGTCCTGGACGACTTCCAGGGCGTCGCCACCAGCAGCGCCGACTGGTCCCCGGTGGCCGACCGGGTCGCGGTGACGGCCTTCCGCGAGCACTTCGGCTCGGAGGAGGAACTCGCCACCGCCCTCGCCGAGTTCGACATCGTGGTCACCCTGCGCGAGCGGGTGCCCTTCCCGGCCCCGCTGTTCGCCCGGCTGCCGCGGCTCAGGCTGCTGATCGCCTCCGGGATGCGCAACGCGGCGATCGACCTCGCGGCCGCCGAGGCGCACGGGGTGACGGTCTGCGGCACCGCCAGCTCCGGCACCCCGCCGGTCGAACTGACCTGGGCGCTGCTGCTCGGCCTGGCCCGCGGCATCGTCCAGGAGAGCACCGCGCTGCGCGAGGGCGGCCCCTGGCAGAGCACCGTCGGCGCGGACCTGCACGGCCGGACGCTCGGGCTGCTCGGCCTCGGCCGGATCGGCGGCCGGGTGGCCGAGGTCGGTCTGGCCTTCGGCATGGACGTGCTCGCCTGGAGCCGGAGCCTGACCGACGAGCGGGCCGCCGGGGCGGGCGTGCGGCGCGCGGCCACCAAGGAGGAGCTGCTCCGCGGGAGCGACTTCGTCTCGATCCACCTCGCGCTCAACGCGGGCACCCGGGGGCTGATCGGTGCCGCCGAGCTGGCGTCGATGAGGCCCGGGGCCTACCTGGTCAACACCTCCCGGTCGGCGATCGTCGACCAGGACGCGCTGCTCGCCGCGCTCACCGGGGGCCGGATCGCGGGCGCAGCGGTGGACGTCTTCGACATCGAGCCGCTGCCCGCCGACCACCCGATGCGCACCGCGCCCCGGCTGCTGGCCACCCCGCACCTGGGGTACGTGTCGCAGGACAACTACCGGCGCTACTACGGCGAGGCGGTGGAGGACATCGCGGCCTTCCTGGCGGGCGAGCCGATCCGCCGACTGGGCTGACGCCTCCGGCGCTCGGGATGCCCGGAGTCGCATACTGGCGGCATGACGGGTGGAGACGGTGGCCGGGGCCCGGACCGGCGCGGGCTGCTGCGGGCGGGTGCGGCGGCGCTGGTGCTGGGCGCGGCGGGGTGTACGGGCGGGGGAAATCCGCAGGTGACGGGCACGAGCCCGGCCGCAACTCCCGCCGGGACGCCCACACCGACGCCCACCCCGCTGCCCCGCCCGCCTTCGTGGCAGCCCGGCCCCGGCGAGATCCAGCCCGACGTCAAACGCCGTGCCGTCGAGCTGGTCGCCGTGCTCGGCGCCTGGCCGCCCGGCGGCCAGGGCGTGGAGGCGGCCCGGGCCCGGGTGGCGGCGCGCGGCCTGCCGCCCGCGCTGGCGGACCAGGCGGGCCCGCTGGCCCCGGCGGCGACCGAGGCGAGCCTGGAGGTGATCGTCGCCCAGTACGGAGGCATCCTCGACGACTCGGCGAGCGTGCTGGTGGTCTGCCGTCAGTGGACGCGGGGCCCGGACGGTTCGGTGGCCGAGGGCGGCACCACGGTGGACGTCCGGCTCAGCCGGGCCGAACCGCGCTGGACCGTCACCGGGCTGCATCCGGGGGCCGCCGGCCCCGCCGCCGCCCCGCCGCCGTCCGCGGTGGCCCGGGTGCTGGCCGAGCCCCGGATCGAGCTGCCGCCCGAGGCGGCCGCCGACCTGCGCAGCGGCACGGTGCACGACAGCGTGCTGGAGGCGATGCTGCGGCTGGCCGGCCCGTACACGCTGTCGGTGAGCGTGGTGCGGACCGGCCACCCGCTGGACGTCTTCGGGACGACCCGGCCCAGCGACCATCCGCTGGGCCGGGCCTTCGACGTCTGGCGGATCGACGGCCTGGCCGTGGTCGACCCGGGCACGCCCCGGCAGTTGGTCGAGTCCTTCATACGGGACGCGGCCGCCGCCGGTTCGTACAACGTGGGCGGTCCGGTGGCGCTTCCGGGCGTCGGCAACCAGTTCTTCACCGACGACACCCACCACGACCACTGCCACGTGGGGTTCGACCACTGACGGACGGTCGTCAGCTGACGCTGACCCCGCTCCAGGCCGCCGCGACCGCGTTGTACTCGGTGCTGCCGGCGCCGTACAGGTCGCGGGCCGCGTTCAGCGAGGCGGCGCGGGCGCCCTTGTAGTTGGTGGTGGAAGTCATGTAGACGGTCAGCGCGCGGTACCAGATCTTGGCGATCTTGTCGTGGCCGATGCCGGTCACCGTGGAGCCGTTGCAGGTCGGGCTGTTGTAGGTGACGCCGTTGAGGGTCTTGCTGCCGCTGCCCTCGCTGGCCAGGTAGAACCAGTGGTTGCCGACGCCCGAGGAGTTGTGCACGTCGAGCTTGCCGACGCTGCTGCTCCAGCAGTCGGCCGAGCGGCCGTCCAACGAGGGCTTGTCGAAGCGGCGCAGCCACGGCGGGGTGGACTGGTCGCTGAACAGGTAGTCGCCGGTGTCGACGCCGTTGTTGGCGTAGAACTCGACCATGGTGCCGAAGATGTCGCTGGTGGACTCGTTGAGGCCGCCGGACTCGCCGCTGTAACGCAGGTTGGCGGTGGCGCTGGTGACGCCGTGGGTCATCTCGTGGCCCATGGTGTCGAGGTCCACCTGCTCCGGGTCGGTGGTGCCGTCGCCGTCGCCGGTCATCATGCAGAAGCAGGTGTCGGACCACTGGGCGTTGTCCCAGTTGGTGCCGACGTGGACGAAGACGGTGGCGCCCTTGCCGTCGTTCTTGATGCCGCTGCGGCCGTGGACGTTCTTGTAGTAGTCGTACGTCCAGGCGGTGTTGGCGTGGGCGTCGACGGCGGCGGTGGAACGGTCGGAGGAGAACTTCTTCCCGTCGCCCCAGACGTTGGTGGTGCTGTTGAACGGGGTGCCGGAGGTGGCCTTGAGCGAGCTCGCGGAGAGATTGTTGGCGTCCTTGGTGACGTGGCCGCGGACCGGGTCGGTCAGGGTGTAGCCGCCGCCGGTCTTGGCGGTGGTGTCGATGGTGACCGTGCCGGTGTACTCGGAGTTCCCGGTGCCGGACGCCTGGTGCTCGGCGTCGTAGGACTCGATCTGCTCGCCGGTGGTGGCGTCGGTGACGACCACCTTGCCCGCCGGCTGGCCGTGCTCGCCGGTGCCCTCGACGGTGGTGCGCCAGGCCAGCCGGGGCGTGCCGTCGGCGGCCCAGACGACCAGCTCGGGGGTGCTGACGGCGTCCTTGACGCCCGGGGCGGCGGCCAGTGCGCCGGCCGCGCCGGACTGCGCGGTCACCTTCGGGACGGTCGACTTCACGGCGGCGTCGTGGGCGGCCGCGCGGGAGGAGTCCTTGAGCTTGCCCTTGGCGTCCTGGTGGACGACCAGGTCGCCGCCGACCACCGGCAGGCCCTGGAAGGTGCGGTCGAAGCGGACGTGCGAGGCGCCGTCGGCGTCCAGTACGACGTCCTTGAGCACGAGGTCCTGGCCGGCGCCGAAGCCGAACACTCCCGCGTTGCGGGCGACGTTGGCGCGGGCCTGGGATATCGCGGCCTCGCGCGTGCCGGTGGCGGCGGAGGCCGTGGCGGCCGGAACGGTGGCGCCGGCGAGGGCGGCGACGATCGCGACGGCTCCGGCCACGCGGGCACGGCGGGAGGAGGGCGTGGGGGTCACTCTGACTCCAGTGGGGGTAGCTGTGCAGGGAAAGGAGCTGCGACAGAGATTGACGGCGATCAGTCAGGTTCAGCTAGAGGAAAGGTCATAACTTTGCCAAGTCGTGTCCTTGGTCCATAAAAAATGATCGAAAGTTAACAAGGGCTCTACAGTGCCGTCGTGACGATCGACTACCAGTGGCGCGGCCCGCTCGCCGACCCCGAACTCGACGCCCTGCACGCCGAGGGCTTCGGCCACCCGGGAGGCGAACCCGCCGGCGAGTGGCTCGCCCGGCTCGAGCGGCACAGCCTCGGCTGGGTCACCGCCCGCCGCACGGCCGACGGCGCCCTGGCCGGCTTCGTCAACCTCGCCTGGGACGGCGGCGCCCACGCCTTCCTGCTCGACACCGTGGTCGCCCCGGACGCCCGGCGGCAGGGCGTCGCCACCCGGCTGGTCGCCGAGGCCGCCGACGGCGCCCGCACGGCCGGCTGCGCCTGGCTGCACGTGGACTTCGAGCCGCACCTGCGCCCCTTCTACCTCGACGCCTGCGGCCTGCGTCCCACCGCTGCGGGGCTGTTGGCACTCTGACCCCAGGCCCTAGGCTTCCGCCCCATGGACGGATGGGTGGAGGCCTGGACCGGCGGCCGGGCGGCGGTCCACGCGGGCGACGTGGCGACCTCGTCCCGCCTCGCCCCCTCGGAGGCGCGACCCTCCTCCCAACTCCCCTCGGGCAACAGGGTTCTGGTGCGTCCACCCCTCGGACGGCCCGGCCCGCCACCGGAGGCCGGTAGTACTCTGCACGCGGACGGACGGCGCCGGCCCGTCCGGTGCGGCGCCCCGGCCGCACCCTGCCCGGCGCCGCGATCGGAGTCCCGCTGCCATGAACTCGTCCGCCCCCGACCTCGCCGGGCCGCTGCTGCGCACCCGGGACGTGGACGTCGTGCGCGACGGCCGCCACCTGCTGCGCGGGATCACCCTGGAGATCCGGCCCGGCGAGCACTGGGCGCTGCTCGGCCCGAACGGCGCGGGCAAGTCCACCCTGCTCGCGCTGCTCGGTGCGGTCTCCCACCCCACCCGCGGCGAGGTGGACGTGCTCGGCCGCCGGCTCGGCCGGGTGGACATCCGCGAGCTGCGCGCCCACCTCGGGCACGTCAACCCGCGCCACCCGCTGCGTTCGCCGCTGACCGTGCGCGAGGTGGTGCTCACCGGGCACACCAACACCATCGAGCCGGAGTTCCACCGCAAGCCGGCCGCGGAGGCGCTGGAGCGGGCCGAGCAGCTGATCGAGACGCTCGGCATGCGCGCGATGGCCGAGGCCGCATGGACCACGCTGTCCCAGGGCGAGCGCGGCCGGGCGCTGATCGCCCGCGCGCTGATGCCCAGCCCCCGTCTGCTGCTGCTCGACGAGCCGGCCACCGGGCTCGACCTGACTGCCCGGGAACTGCTGCTGGACAGCCTGGACCTGCTGCGCCACCAGCACCCGGAGCTGGCCAGCGTGCTGGTCACCCACCACCTGGAGGAACTGCCGGAGAGCACCACCCACGCCCTGCTGCTGCGCGGGGGCGAGTGCGTCGCGGCCGGGCCGGTGGACGAGGTGATGACCACGGAGCTGATCAGCGAGACCTTCGGCCACCCGATCCGGATCAGCCGCCACGAGGGCCGCTGGACGGCCCGGGCCGCCGCCCGCCGCACACCGGGAAGGTAACGGTTCAGGGGGTGGGTGTGGACGGAAAATCTTCCTTAGCTAAGGTATGCCTTAGCTAATGATGGCCTGCTGGTCCCCAGCCGGCCGCACTGCCTCGGCACACCCATGCCCTTTTCCGTTGGAGCCCGCATGTCCGCCCGTCGCCGTTCCACCGCAGCCGCGCTGCTCACCCTCGCCGTGGCGACCGCAACCCTGGCCGGCTGCGCGTCCAAGAAGGACGACAAGGCGGCCTCCTCCGACGCGGTCAAGGTGAACGCGACCGACAGCGCCTGCGAGGTCTCCACGACCAGCTTCCCGGCTGGCCACGTGGTGCTGGACATCAGCAACAAGGGCTCCAAGACCACCGAGGTCTACGTCTACGGCGACGGCGACAAGATCATCACCGAGCGCGAGAACATCGGCCCCGGTACCAAGGCCAGCATCAACGCCGAGATCAAGGCCGGCTCGTACGAGATCGCCTGCAAGCCCGGCATGGTCGGCAACGGCATCCGCCAGAAGATCACCGTCACCGGCGAGGGCGGCAGCGCCGCGCCGGCCGACCCGCGCCTGGCCGCCGCCGTCGACGCCTACCGCAAGTACGCCCAGGAGCAGGCCGACGCCACCATCCCGGCCGTCGAGGCCTTCGCCGCCGCGATCAAGGCGGACGACCTGGAGAAGGCCAAGTCGCTGTACGCGCCCTCGCGCACCGGCTGGGAGCGCACCGAGCCGGTCGCCGAGAGCTTCGGCGACGTCGACCCGAAGACCGATACCCGCGAGGACAAGCTGGAGCCGGGCCAGGCGTGGACCGGCTGGCACAAGCTGGAGAAGTCGCTCTGGGTCGACGCGAAGATCGGCGACGACGAGAAGAAGCTCGCCGACCAGCTGGTCGCCGACCTCAAGGACTGGCAGAAGAAGATCCCCGAGGCCGAGATCACCGCGACCAGCATGGCCAACGGCGCCAAGGAGCTGCTGGACGAGGTCGCCACCAACAAGATCACCGGTGAGGAGGAGCGCTACAGCCACACCGACCTGGCGGACTTCCAGGCCAACGTCGAGGGGGCGCAGAAGGCCTTCGAGCTGCTGAAGCCGGTCGCCTCCGAGAAGGACGCGGAGCTGGCCAAGACGCTGGACTCCGAGTTCGCCGCCATCAACACCCTGCTGGCCAAGTACAAGCAGGCCGACGGCACCTTCACCTCCTACGACAAGGTCACCGAGGCCGAGCGCAAGACCTTCTCCGACGCGGTCAACTCGCTGAGCGAGCCGCTGTCGAAGCTGGCCGCCGCCGTGGTCGTCAAGTAACCGGCCACGCACACCCGGAGTACCACCCCCACCGACGCCGTGGCGGCCCGCGATCCGGGGGCCACGGCCTCCGTGGGCCAGCGCACGATCCAGCACAGCAGAAGGGCCCGCCCGCAGATGGACGCGGAGAACGAGCAGCAGAACGGGACGCCGGCCGCCGCCGACGCCACCGGGACCAGGGGCGCGGTCAGCCGGCGCGCCGTCATCGGCTGGGCCGGTGCGGGCGTCGCACTCGGCGCCGCGGCCGTCGGCTCGGTCGCCGCGGCGACCCGGCAGGACGACGCCGTCCCGGCGGCCGCCCCGGTCGGCGCCGAGGTGCCGTTCTACGGCGAGCACCAGGCGGGCATCTCCACCCCGGTCCAGGACCGGCTGCACTTCGCCGCCTTCGACGTCTCCGAGAAGGCCACCCGGGAATCCCTGGTCAAGCTGCTCAAGGAGTGGACCAAGGCGGCCGCCGCGATGACCGGCGGCCGCGAGGTCGGCAGCGGCGCGGTGCCCGGCTCGCCGGAGGCGCCGCCGGACGACACCGGCGAGGCCCTCGGCCTGCCCGCCTCCCGGCTCACCCTGACCATCGGCTTCGGCCCGAGCCTGTTCGAGAAGGACGGCGTGGACCGCTTCGGCCTCCAGGCCAAGCGGCCCGAGGCCCTGATCGACCTGCCGAACTTCAAGGGCGACAAGCTCGACCCGGCCCGCAGCGGCGGCGACCTCTGCGTCCAGGCCTGCGCCGACGACCCGCAGGTCGCCGTGCACGCGATCCGCAACCTGGCCCGGATCGGCATGGGCACCGTCAACATCCGCTGGTCGCAGCTCGGTTTCGGCAAGACCTCCTCGACCACCCCGGACGAGCAGACCCCGCGCAACCTGATGGGGTTCAAGGACGGCACCCACAACATCGCGGGCACCGACACCGCGAAGCTGGCCGACCACGTCTGGGCAGCCCCCGGCGACGGTCCGGAGTGGATGACCGGCGGCTCGTACCTGGTCGCCCGGCGGATCCGGATGCACATCGAGACCTGGGACCGCGCCTCGCTCAAGGATCAGGAGGACACCTTCGGCCGCACCAAGGGCGAGGGCGCCCCGTACGGCAAGGGCAAGGAGCACGACGCGCCGGACCTCAAGGCGATGCCCGCGACCTCGCACGTCGCGCTCGCCCACCCGGACGCCAACAGCGGCCTGATGATCCTGCGCCGCGGCTTCTCCTTCACCGACGGCACCGACGGCCTCGGCCGCCTGGACGCGGGGCTGTTCTTCCTCGCCTACCAGCGCGACACCCGCAAGGCCTTCGTCCCGCTCCAGCAGAAGCTCGCGGCGAGCGACAAGCTCAACGAGTACATCCAGCACGTCGGCTCCGCCCACTTCGCCTGCCCGGCGGGCGTGCGCAAGCCGGGGGAGTGGTGGGGCCAGGCCCTGTTCGGCTGATCCCCTCGCATCCCCCTCGTACCGCCTCTACACCCCCCAGGAGCCCGCGTGTTCGGCAACTACCTGATCGGCCTGCGCGAAGGCCTCGAAGCCAGCCTGGTCGTCTGCATCCTGATCGCCTACCTGGTCAAGACCGACCGCAAGGACAAGCTGCCGCCGGTGTGGATCGGCGTCGGCTCGGCCGTGGCGCTCTCCATGGCCTTCGGCGCGGTGCTGCAGTTCGGCTCCTCGCAGCTCACCTTCGAGGCCCAGGAGGCGCTCGGCGGCTCGCTGTCGATCATCTCGGTCGGTCTGGTGACCTGGATGGTGTTCTGGATGCGGCGCACCGCCCGGCACCTGAAGTCCGAGCTGCACGGCAAGCTGGACGCGGCGATCGCGATGGGCACCGCGGCCCTGGTGGTCACCTCCTTCCTGGCCGTCGGCCGCGAGGGCCTGGAGACGTCGCTGTTCATCTGGACCGCGGTCCAGGCCACCGGCGACGGCTGGAACCCGCTGGTCGGCGCCGCGCTCGGCCTGCTCACCTCGATGGTGCTCGGCTGGCTGTTCTACCGGGGCGCGCTGAAGATCAACCTGGCCAAGTTCTTCACCTGGACCGGCGCGATGCTGGTCGTGGTCGCGGCCGGGGTGCTCGCGTACGGCGTGCACGACCTCCAGGAGGCCGGCTGGCTGCCCGGCCTGCACAGCGTGGCCTTCGACATCTCCAGCACCATCCCCAAGGACAGCTGGTACGGCACCCTGCTGAAGGGCGTGTTCAACTTCCAGCCGGACCCGACGGTGCTCCAGCTGGTGGTCTGGCTGCTCTACCTGCTGCCGACGCTGGCCGTGTTCTTCAACCTCCTCGGCGGCGGCAAGGCCAAGCCCGCCCAGCCGGTGGCCGCCGAACCGGCCGCCTGATCCGGCGCTCCGGCACCGCAACCGCCCTGCCCGGCACCCGCCGGGCAGGGCGGTTTTCGCATTTGTACGAGGCTTGTTACGGCCCTTGCACGGCGCTTGCACGGCGCTTGTACGGCGCTTGTGTGGGGCTGATTCTCGCTGGTTTTCGCCAGTTCCGGCTGAAACCAGTCAGGAGAAGGAGAAAAGCGGTCAGCTCTGACAAACCTCAGCCCCAGTGGAACCGTTCCGCCACGACCTTCGTACTAAGAGTGACAGCTCCATGCCATTACCCACCCATGGGGGGAACATGACCGTTCGCAGGCCTGCCAGGTTAGTCGCCGCCGGTGTTGCGGCCCTTGCGGCGACCGTACTGCTGACCGCGTGCGACGACGTGAAGTACACGGACGACAAGCCGGGCGACCCGAAGGCGAGCGCCGCCGGGGCCACCGTCCCCGGCGACCCGATGGCCGGCCAGGCGGCCGGTTCGCGGTGCAAGAGCGACGAGATCACCGCCACCGTGCAGATCAAGGGCGCGGGTTCGGCCATGCTGACGATCAAGAACAAGAGCGACCACAACTGCACGCTGTACGGCTACCCGGGCTTCGGCGGTCTGAAGGCCGACAACAGCGCCGACGCGCTGTCGACCAACCGCGATGCGCATCCCGGGCCGGCGGTGTTGGTCACCCTGAAGCCCAACAAGTCCGGTTACGCGGGCCTCAAGTGGAGCGCCTGTGACAAGTCGGACCCGACCTGCCACGTGCTCACCGGCCTCCAGGTCACCGCGCCGGACGAGACCACGCCGGTCACCGCCGAGGTGCTCGGCACCGACGGCAAGCCGGCCGGCCAGCTGCTGGTCCCGGCCGCCGGACTGACCACCGGCACCTTGCAGCCGAACAACGAGAAGGTGCTCTTCAACTGACGGTTCCCACCTGATGCGTTTTGACCGGTGCTGTTCGGCTGACGACATGACGGAGCCCCCGGGGCGGTTCGATGAGAACCGTCCCGGGGGCTCCCGGCTTCCGTACTTCCGGACCGCTACTGGCTCTTGATCGAGTCCAGGATGTCGAGCTTGGACGCCCGGTGGGCCGGCCAGAGCGCGGCCAGCAGGCCGATCACGGCGGCCGCGAGCAGGAAGCCGACGGTCTGCACCGGCGGCACCACGGTGACGACCTTGAGGCTGCTCGGCATCGTGCGCACGGCCGCCCAGGCGGCCAGGACGCCGAGGCCGACACCCACCAGCCCGCCGAACAGCGCGATCAGCACCGACTCCAGCCGGATCATCCGGCGGATGCCGAGCCGGTCCAGGCCGATCGCCCGCAGCATGCCGATCTCCCGGCGACGCTCGAACACCGACATCGCCATGGTGTTGACCACGCCGAGCACCGCGATGACCACGGACATGCCGAGCAGCCCGTACATCAGGTTCAGGATGTTGGTGATGATCCGGCTGTTCTCCGCCTTGATCTCCTTCGCACCCTTGACCGCGATCAGCGGGTTGCCGCCGGTCGCGTCGCGCAGCGCCTGCTTCAGCTCCTCGGTCGGGCCGTTTACGCCCTTGACCAGGACCTTGTCCACGCCGGAGCCGGGCGCCGCGTGCGGGCCGACCACGGCCTCCGGGGCCACCACCGGGGCCAGCGCGATGTTGGCCTCCAGGATGCCGCCGACGGTCAGCGAGCCCTTGGCGCCGTCCGGGTAGGTGACGGTGAGGGTGTCGCCGACCTTGTAGCCGGCCTTCTCGGCCCGACCCGAACTGACCAGCAGCTTGCCCTGCTTGAGGGCGTCCGCGGAGCCCTCCTTGACCTTGACGGTGGCCAGCTGGTCGATGGTCGCGGCGTCCACCGCGGTGATCGACTCGAAGTCCTCCCCGTTCTGCCCGGTCTTGACCGCCATGTCGCGCTCCGTGCTCATCACGCTGACGCCGGGCGCCTTGGCGATCTGGGCGGCGACCTCGGGGGAGAGCGGGGAGATGTTCTCCATCGCGACCGTGTAGTCGGCCTTGAAGTCACTCGCGGTGACCTTGTCCATGGCCTGGTTCACCGAGGCACCGATCACGGTCAGCGAGGTGATCAGGGTGACGCCGATGGTCAGTGCCGAGGCGGTGGCGGCGGTGCGGCGCGGGTTGCGGACGGCGTTCTCCTGGGCCAGCTTGCCCGGCGTGCCGTACAGGGCGCGCAGCAGCGGGGCGAACAGCGCGATCAGCGGCCGGGACAGCAGCGGGGTCAGGACGAACACGCCTATCAGCAGCGCGCCCGCGCCGACGCCGACCAGCTTGACCTCCTTGGTGCCCACGCCGGCCGCCAGCGCGACGGCACCGGCCAGGGAGAACAGCGAACCGATGGTGTTGCGGACCACCAGGCCCTTGTGGGTGGGGGGCTGTTCGGCCGAGCTCATCGCCGCCACCGGCGCGATCCGGGAGGCCCGGCGGGCGGGCAGCCAGGCCGCCAGCACCGTGACCAGCACGCCGACCACGATCGCGGCGATCACCGTGCTCGGGGCGACGATCAGCGGGCCGTCCGGCAGGTTGGCGTCGAACGGGCCGTTCAGCAGTGCCTTGAGCCCGACGGCGATCCCGATGCCGGCCAGCAGACCGGTCACCGAGGCGGTCAGGCCGACCAGCAGCGCCTCGATCAGCACCGAGCGGGTGATCTGACGGCGGGTGGCGCCGACGGCGCGCAGCAGGGCCAGCTCCTTGGTGCGCTGGGCGACCAGCATGGTGAAGGTGTTGGCGATGATGAAGATCCCGACGAACAGCGCGATGCCCGCGAAGCCCAGCAGGGCGGTGCTCAGCACCTGGGTGCCCTGCTTGATCATCCGGTCCTGCTCGTCGGCGAGCTCACGGCCGGTTTTGGCCTCGATGTTGTCGCCCTGCGGGACGGCCTGCTTGACGGCGGCGAGCAGCGCGGAGTCGTCGGCACCCGGCTTGGCCTTGACGTCCAGCTCGGCGAAGCGGCCCGGGCTCAGGTAGAGCTGCTGGGCGGTGGCGGTGTCGAAGGCCGCCAGCGAGCCGCCGGCCACCACCCGCGGGTCGTTGGTGTTCACGGTGCCGGTGAGCTTGAGCTTCATCACCGGGCCGTTGACCGCGACCCGGATCGTGTCGCCGACCTTGAAGCCGCTCTTGTCGGCGGTCCTGGCGTCCAGCGCGATCTCGGTGGCGTCCTTCGGGCCGCGGCCCTCGACCAGCGGGTAGCGCGGGTCGGTGCCGTCGGCGCCCGGCACGTAGTTGGTGCCGGTGGTGGAGAAGCCGTTGCCGATCAGCGCGCCCTTCTTGTCGGCGATGCCGGCGAAGCCGCTGACCACACCGCGGGCCTCGGCGGCGCCGGGCAGCGCGGCGACCTTCGTACGGGTCTCCTCGGTGAGGGTCGGGCTGTCGACGGCCCGGTCACCGTGCTGGTAGCTGAGGTTCGAGGCCTCGCGGTCGCTGACCGCGACGGCGATGTCGGTGTAGCTCTTGGAACTCTGGGTCCTGAGCGCGTTGCCGAAGGTGTCGGAGAAGACCAGCGTGGCGGCCACGAAGGCGGTGCCGAGCATGACGGCCAGTACCGTCATCAGCAGTCGGCCCTTGTGGGCGAGCACGTTGCGCAGTGCGGTGCGGAACATGGGGGAGTGTCAGTCCTGGGAGTACTCGGGGACGGGTGACTTCGGACGGGTCGGCGGGCTGCCGGTGTGTCAGCTGGTGCGGCCCTTGGCGTCGAAGCGGCGCATGCGGTCCAGGACGGTGTCGGCGGTGGGGTTGTGGAGTTCGTCGACGATGCGGCCGTCGGCGAGGAAGACGACGCGGTCGGCGTAGGAGGCGGCGACCGGGTCGTGGGTGACCATGACGACGGTCTGGCCGAG
>NZ_JBFBFA010000017.1:0-17979 GCF_040683915.1 Kitasatospora sp. NPDC093102
CTCCAGTACCGGCTGGAGTTCCCCACCCACCCCGGCGGCCGGTTCGTCAACGCCGTGGTGGCCGGCCCGACCTGCGACAGCGACGACGCGTACGCGCAGGAGGACGGCCTGGTCCGCGTCCCGCGCGCGCTGGCCTCCGGCGACCCGGTCTGGATCCACTCCTGCGGCGCGTACGCCACGGCCTACGCCACCCGCGGGTTCAACGGCTTCGCGCCGCCGCCGCACACCTGCATCGGCGGCGGCGACGGCCGGGGCCACCACGGAGGCACCGCATGACCGACACCCGCGTCGAGGGCCCGGCCGAGTTCCGGACCGACACCCCGGCCGGCCTGCGCATCCGGTTGCTCCAGGAGGAGGACTGGGACGCCGTGGTCGCGCTGGAGGAGCGCGCCTACGCCGCCAGCGGCCTGTCCGAGGGCCGCGAGGCGCTCCGGTCCCGGCACCGCGCCTCCCCGGACACCTGCTTCGTGCTGGAGCACGCGGGCGGCGTCGGCGGCTACCTGCTCGCCCTGCCGTACCCGCTGTTCCGCTGCCCGGACCTCGGCCGCAACGAGGACGGGGACGGCGCGGGCGAGCGGCCGACCAACCTGCACGCGCACGACCTGGTGATCTCCGAGGACCTGCGCGGCCGGGGACTGTCCCTGCGGATGCTGCGGCACCTGGAGGAGACCGCCCGGGCGGCCGGCTACCGGACCGCCTCGCTGGTCGCCGTCCGCGGTTCGCACGTGCTGTGGACCCCGCTGGGCTACCGGGCCCGGCCCGGGATCCGGCTGCCCGAGAGCTACGGCACCCGGGCGGTCTACATGGCGATGCCGCTGGACGCCGTCCCGGTCCGGCCGCTGCCGCACTCCACCGACCCGGTCCCCGGGCCGCACCCCAGAGCCGAAGTGGGCTGATACCGATGTCCCCCGTTCGCGACGACTTCCGCCGGTCCCAAGTGGCCACCGGCGCACTGTTCTTCGTCCTCGGATTCCAGTACGCGACCTGGGTCTCCCGGGTGCCCGCGCTCAAGGCCCGGCTCGACCTGGGCGAGGCCCAGATCGGCCTGCTGCTGATGACCTGCGGAATCGGCGCGGCGGTGTCCTTCCCCCTGGTCGCGGTGCTGATGCGGCGGTTCGGCTCCCGACTGCTGTCGGTGCTGTCCTCGCTCACCCTCGGTGTGATCCTGCTCGCGCTGTCGGTGGTGCCCGACTACCCGCTGACGCTGCTGGTGCTGTTCCTCGACGGCGTCGCAGTCGGCTGCCTGAACGTCGCGATGAACGCCCAGGGTGCCGCGCTGGAGGCCCGCTTCGAGCGGACCACGATGTCCCGGCTGCACGCCACCTTCAGCGCCGGCTCGCTGTTCGCCGCGCTGCTGGCCTCGGGCGTCACCTCCTTCACCGGCACCCTGGCGGTGCACTTCGGACTGGCCGCCGCGCTGCTCGTGGTGCTGGTCGTGGCCGCCCGGCCGGGGCTGTCGGCGGACGGCCCGGCCGAAGCCGCCGGACCGGCGGAGAAGAGGCAGCGCCGCGGTTTCGTGCTGCCGACCGTCGCGACCCTCTGGATGGGCCTGGCGATGGTGTTCGGCACCGTCACCGAGGGCGCCATGAACGACTGGTCGGCGCTCTACCTCAAGGACTACGTCCACGCCGGCGCGGGGCTCGCCCCGATGGGCATCGCGGTGGTGTCGGTGATGATGGTCTGCGCCCGGATCTTCGCGGACGGCTGGCGCACCCGCTTCGGCGACGGCCGGATCGTGCGCACCGGCAGCCTGCTGGCAGGCCTCGGACTCGCCCTCGCCCTGGCGGTCGGCGGTGTGGTCCCGACCCTGCTCGGCTTCGCCTGCGTCGGCCTCGGCGTGGCCGCGGTGACCCCGTGCGTCTACGTCGCCGCCGCCCGGCAGGGCGCCGACGCCCTCTCGCTGGTCGCGGCCATGGGCACCACCGGCCTGCTGGCCGGCCCTGCCGTGATCGGCTTCATCGCCGGTGCCACCAGCCTGCTCTGGGGCATGGCCGCCGTTGCCGTCTCGGCGGCCGTCGTCTCGCTCTGCGCCACCCGGATCCGCTGGCCCGGCCGGCCGGGCCCCGCCGCCCCCGCCGACCCCCGGCTCGCCGCCGACGCGACCTGACGACACCACCCGCACTCCCGCCCGGGACCTCGCGCACCCCCGTCGCGAGGTCCCGGGCGGGTTCCCGGCATCCGGCAGGGATCGGGCCGAGCCCCTGTCAGTCGCCCGGGACCTCCGTTCCGCCGGTCGCGATGTGGTGGGCGAGCTTGGCGCGCAGGGCGGTGAGGCGCGCGATCTCGGCGTCCAGGGTGGCCAGGCGGGCGTGGACGACGGGGGCCAGGGTGTCGGGGCCGGGGGAGTCGGAGCAGCGGACCGGCGGGTCCTGGCCGAGCAGGTCGAGGCGGTGGACACGGCTGGCCAGGTCGTCCACCGTCAGCCCCACGGCGAGGAGCCGGCGGATCACCCGGACCCGGGCGACCTCGGCCGGGCCGTACTCGCGCTGGCCGGAGCCGGAGCGGGCGGGCGGGTGGAGGAGCCCGCGCTGTTCGTAGAAGCGCAGCGCCCTGGGTGTGGTGCCCGCCGCTGCCGCCGCGTCGCCGATCCGCATGCCCGCTCCCTGATCGTCAGAGTTCCACGATGGTGGTCCCGAAGGTGTCTCCGGTGAACAGTCCGGTCAACGCTGCGGCGGCCCGGTCGATGCCCGCCACCGCCGTCCACATGTTGAGCACGGCGGACACCCCCACCACGGACGCGGTCCGCACCCCGAGCGGGACCGCGGAGTCGTCGGAGTCCGAGATGCCGCCGATCATCGGGGACACGACGAGGAACACCATGACGGCGGCGACGGTCTCCAGGACGAGCAGCGCGAGTGCCGAGTGGACGAAGGCGAGCCGGATCCGGGTCATGATCCCTGGACGCCGCCTGACGCGCGGTAAGTTCCCGGTCGGCTGCCGGATCCCGGTCCGGTGGCCGGGCACGTCCGTACGACCGTGAGCCGCACCGAGAGGAACGAGCAACATGACCGAGCAGGCCCCCGAGCCCTTCGAGCCCGTCGACGAGGACTGGCAGACCGCGCTGGCGATCGTGGCCCACCCCGACGACATGGAGTACGGCGGGGCCGCGGCCGTCGCCCGCTGGACCTCGCAGGGCAAGAAGGTCGTCTACGTGATGGTCACCAGCGGCGAGGCGGGCATCGACTCGCTGGACCCGGCCGAGTGCGGCCCGCTGCGCGAGGCCGAGCAGGTCGCCTCGGCGCGTGTGGTCGGCGTCGACACCGTGGAGTTCCTCGGGTACCCGGACGGCGTGGTGGAGTACGGCCTGCCGCTGCGCCAGGACATCGCCCGGGCGGTGCGCAGACACCGGCCGGACATCGTGATCACCAGCAACTTCCGGGACACCTACGGCGGGGTGTCCCTGAACCAGGCCGACCACGTCGCGGTCGGCCGGGCCACCCTGGACGGGGTCCGGGACGCCGGGAACCGCTGGGTGTTCCGCGAGCTGCTGGCCGAGGGCCACGAGCCGTGGAGCGGCGTGCGGCAGATCTGGGCGGCGGCCTCGCCGGAGGCGAAGCACGCGGTGGACACCACCGAGCACTTCGACCGGGGCGTCGCCTCGCTGGAGGAGCACAAGGCGTACCTGGCCGGGCTGGGCGGGGCGATGGCGGAGCCACGGGAGTTCCTGGAGGGCTTCGGCCGGAGCGCGGGCAGCCGGCTGGGGACGCGCTTCGCGGTCCCGTTCGAAGTGTTCCCGCTGCGCTAGTCGGGCGGTTCCCCGGAGGCGTCGGTGCCCGTGCGGCGCCGGCGCCGGTAGCGCAGCACCTGCCGGAGCAGGAAGGCGGCGACCAGCACGCCCAGCCCGACCGCGAACCAGACCTGGTAGCGCAGCGCCGTGTGGTAGACGGTGCCGATGTTGGCCCCGGCGAGGTAGCCGAAGGTGCCCCAGGCCGCCGTCCACAGCGCCGCGCCGAGCAGGTTGTACGGCAGGAACAGGCGCCACGGCATCTCCGTGGTCCCGGCGATGATCCCGTTGTACTGGCGCAGCCCGTCCACGAAGCGGGCGACCGTCACCACCTTGCCGCCCTGCCGGGCGAAGAAGGCGTCCGCGCGCTCCATCCGGGCCGGCGTGAGCAGCACGTAGCGGCCCCAGCGGTGGACGAAGGCGCGCCCGCCGGTGTGGCCGATCAGGTAGCCGAGGCTGTTGCCGAGCGCGGCGGCGCCGGCCGCGATCAGCAGGACGGCGGCGAGGTCGAGGTGCCCGGCACCGGCGTACACCGAGGCCAGGACCAGGATGGTCTGCCCGGGCACCGGGATGCCGCAGTTGTCCAGCAGGACGAGCAGCGCCACCGCGAGGTACCCGTAGTGGTCCAGCAGTGGCGCGAGCTCGGCGAGTGCCCCGGGCAGCGGGGTCGTGGGGGCGGACACCGCTCCTCACCACCTCGCGCGGGTGGCGCGCGGGGCGGCGGGGGTGTGGGTCAGCGTTCCGACTGGCGCTGTTCGATGTTGCAGTCGGGGCCGGGGTAGATCAGACCCTCGTGGCCGTCCTCGAAGCGGACCACGTACGGCGGCTCGCCGTCGGTGCCGCGCACCTCGATGATCTCGCCCTTCTGGTCCACCATGCCCACCGACCTGCTGTGGATGTGGAGCTGGTCACCTACCGCTGCGTGCATGGTCTGCTCCTCCGGTCGTGTGTTCCTGCCGCCTCCGCGGCCGTTCCGCTATCCACTGTGCTGCGGGCGCGGCGGGCTCGCAACGCCTCGGGCGGGCGGGGCGTCCGAGGCCCGCGGGGCCGGGCGTCAGCAGGCGGACGGCTGTTGCGCGAGGTAGCCGCGGACCAACCGCTTGCACTCGGCGATCAGTGCCGGATCGCCGTCGGGGGCGTCCCGGAAGGCCAGTTTGAGCACTGCGTCGGCGGCCTCCAGGGCTACCCGCAGGGTCAGTGTGGTGGCCGCCGGGTCGCCCGTCCGGAACAGTTCGCCGCCGAGCGCCTGGAGCCGCAGCGCGACGGCGGTGTTGTTGTCCACGCCCGCGTCCAGCAGGTGCCGGTCGTCCCGGACACCGGTGGGGACGGCCGGGCCGGCCAGCCCGAAGTCCAGCCGTCCGAAGCCCGGTACCGCGCGTTTCATCGCCACGAACTCCTCCACCGCGAGGTCGGTGAAGACGGCGGGGCCGACCGGTGCGGCGGCCGCCAGCCGGACGTCCAGGCGCTGGAGGTATTGGTCGAGGTTGCGGGCGGCGAGGGCGGCCAGCAGGTCCTCCTTGCCGGCGAAGAACTGGTAGAGGGTGCCGATCGGCACCTGGGCGCGCTGGGCGACCTCCTTGGTGGTGAGCGCGGTCGCCCCGATCTCGTCCAGCAGTCCGGCGCAGGCGTCCAGGATGCGGCCGTACCGCTCCAGGCTGCGCTGCTGGACCGGGCGGCGCCTGACCGGTCCGGCCGTCCGCTGACTCCTGGTTCCCGCGTTCATGACCTCACTGTGCCGCATCCGCTGTTGCGGCGGCGAATCACCGGGGCCCGAGCGGCCCGGAGTTCCCCGTGAGGCGGGAGCCGAGTGGTGGCCGGAGCTGAACGGCACGGTGGCGGGAAGGTGTCCAGGAGCCGGCACCGGCCTTGTCGTGGACGCGAGGACAGGTTCATACTCCTGAGGCGGACTACCTTGCGTGATCAACGCGTACCTCTTCGTGGTGATCGCGATTCAGCTGTGGCGGCCGAGGCGCCCGTGACGGACGCTCCGCCGCCACCCGAGGTCTGGATGACCCCGTGTGCCCCCACTGCTCGTGCGACGTCCCGTGGTGCCGAATCCCCGTGTGTGCCCCGCCGAACGGAAGGAGGGGATCGGTTCGGTGACGCTGTCCTCCGGAGGGCGCGAGGCCCTCGACACCGGGCGCCGCCGCCAGTTCCTGGAGTCCGGGTACCTGGTCCTGCCGGGCCTGCTGCCGGAAACGCTGCGCGAACGGCTCGCCCCCGAGGTGGACCGGTGGGTCGACGAGGGCCTGCGGGCCCGGTCGATCGCCGCGTGCGCCGACCCCTTACGGTACGGACCGCCCCCGCTGCTGGAACTGGAACTGCCCGCCCACGGCGAACTCCTCACCCACCCGCCGCTGCTGCGCACCCTGACCCGCCTGATCGGGCCGGACTTCGTCTTCCACCACCTGCACAGCGACCGCCAGGACCCGGAGATCCCGGGCAAGGCCTGGCACCACGACTGCGAGCCCAACGACCGCTCCGACCCGTCCCTGCTGATGGTGCACGCGCTGCACTACCTCGGCGGACTGGACGAGAAGGTCGGCAGCCTGGCCGTGCTGCCCGGCTCGCACCTGCGCGCCGCCGGCAAGTCCGCCCTCGCCCGCCACGGCACCGCGGAACTGCCCGACGAGGTGGTGATCGACCGGCTGCCGCCCGGCTCGACGGTGCTGCTCAACTCGGCGCTGTTCCACACCCGCCGTCCGGCGCCCGAAGGGCCGGGCCGCCCCCGCTACTTCGTCGACGCCTCGTACTGCCAGGTGGGGGCGCGCTGGCGCCCGGTGAAGCCGTACTGGCGGCAGATGCTCGCCCGGGCCCGCGAACTGGACCTGGCCGACGGCCAATGGCCCGAGCTGTTCGCGGAACGGCACTTCACCGAGTACAGCGGTGCCGGGTACACCGGCGCCGAGTACACGGGCGCCGAATCCACCGGAACCGTCTGAGGAGCACTGCCGTGGAGATCGTCACCGCCGTCGCCTACCCCGAGGTCCACGACGCCTACCTGCGGGACCACCCGGTGGAACGGGCCCACGAGGCGAACAGCAACCTGTACGGCGAGGAGAGCCTCGAACGCGCCGACCGCCTCCCCGGCGGCTGGCGGCGGATCCGGCTCTCCCGGACGGACGTCCTGGGCGTCGTGCTGCCCTGGCACCTCAGCGAGGGCGGGGAGCTCGAACTGGTGCCGCGCTGCGGACTGACGGTGGCCGAGGCGGCCGAACGGGTCCGCGCCGGCGGAGCCGCCTGGACCGCCGCCAACCCGGTCTGCGCGGCGAAGCTGCAGCTGCTGCGGTGGGCCCCGTTCACGCCCGTCTACCTCAGCACCGCCCCGATCGGCCACCCCGACTACGGGGACCTGAAGGTCCGGTCGGGCCTGATCCACCTCGACGGCCTGCACCGCATGCTGGCCTGGGAGTTGGCCGGGCGGCTGCCCGAGCGGGAACTGCTGGACGGCTACCTGGCGGGCGACCCGGGCGCGGCCGCCGGGCCCGCCCGGGAGGGCCGGGCGGGGGACGAGCCGGCGTGACGTCCGCGACGCAGCACGTCCGATCCGCGCCCTCCGCCCGTTCCGCGCGCTCACTGCCCGAACTGCTCGCCCACCTCGCCCGGGCGCACCCGGACCGGCCCGCCCTGGGCGACGGCGTGCGCGGCTTCGACTACCGCACGCTCGACACCGCGGCCGCCCGGATCGCCGCCCGGCTGGCGGCCACCGGCACCGGCCGGGGCGACCGGGTCGCCCTGGCCGGCCCCCGGGACGCCCGGATGCTGGTGCTGCTGCACGGGGTGCTGCGCTCGGGCGCGGCGGCCGTGCTGACCGATCCGGACTGGTCGGCGGCCGACCTGGCCCGGCGGCTGGCGTCCGTCCGGGTGGCCCGGGTCCTGGCCACCGAGGGCGGACTCGGCGGGGAGGTGGTGGACGTCGAGGCGCTGCCGGAGCCGCCGCCGGTGGCCACCGAGGTGCGGGGCGAGGACCTCGCGTACCTCTCCTTCACCTCCGGGTCGAGCGGCGAGCCCAAGGCGGTGGCCGTCACCCACGCCAACGCCGTGCACTACGCCCGGGCGCTGGCCGGGCGGCTCGACCTCACCGAGGCCGACGCGCCCTGCGCCGCGCACGTCACCACCCTGGCCGCCGACCTCGGCCACACCGCCTGGCTGCTCGCCCTGGCCACCGGCGGCTCGGTGCACCTCGTGCCGGACCGCGAGGTGCGCGACCCGGAGGCCTTCTGGGCCTCGCTGCGGCAGGCCCGGGTGGACGTGCTGAAGACCACCCCCTCGCACCTGACCGCCCTGCTGGAGGGCCGCCCGGCCGACTTCCCGCCGCTGCGCACCGTGCTGCTCGGCGGCGAGCCGCTGCCCCGCCCGCTTGCCGCCGCCCTGCTCGACGGCGGCACCACCGCGCGGCTGGCCAACCACTACGGCCCGACCGAGACCACCGTCGGAGCCACCTGCCTGCTCGTCACCTCCGCCCGCCAACTGCCCGCCGAGGAGCCGACCGTACCGATCGGCACCGGGATCGGGGAGGTGCTGCTGGCCGTGGTGGACGGCACCGGCCGGGTGGTGCCGGACGGCGCGGTGGGGGAACTGCTCATCGGCGGCCGGGGCGTGACCGCCGGGTACTTCGGGCGGCCGGCCGAGACCGCCCGCGGCTTCGTCCGGCACGAAGGCCGACCGGTCTACCGCACCGGCGACCTGTGCCGCAGGCGGGCGGACGGGAACCTGGTCTTCCTGGGCCGGGTGGACCGCCAGGTGAAGGTCCGCGGCTACCGGGTGGACCTCGCCGAGGTGGAGCGGGCCATGGACGGCCACCCGGGCGTCGCCCGCTCGGCGGCGCTGCTTCGGGAGACCGCGCTCGGCAACCAACTGATCGGCGTCGTCCGGCTGTCGGACGGCTTCGGCGGCCTGGAGGCGCTGACCGCGCACCTGCGGGACCGGCTGCCCGGCTACTCCGTACCGCAGCCGATCCTGGTGCTGCCGCAGTTCCCGGTCGGGCCGAACGGCAAGCTCGACCGGCCGCGGCTGGCGGAGCTGGCGGCCGGACTGGTCGAGGCCCGGGCGGAGTCGAGCGGCACCGCCGGGAGCGGCCCGGCCGGGGAGATCGCCCGGTTCTGGGCGGGCGCCCTCGGCCTGCCCGCGGTCGGGCCGCACACCGACGTGCTCAGCCTCGGCGGGGACTCCATCCTCGCCATGCGCACCATCGCCCTCCTGCGGCGCTCCGGTCTGCGGGTCGCCTACGAGGACTTCTACCGGCACCCGACGGCGGAGGGCCTGGCGGCGGCCGCCGTCCCGTCCGCGCCGTCCGTCCCGGCCCCGCGCGGCGACACCGACGGGTTCCGGCTCGCCCCCGCCCAGCGCTGGTTGTACCGGCAGCGGCCGGTGCGGGACCTGCGGCACTGGAACCAGTCCGTGCTGCTGCGATGCCGCACCGCCGTCGACCCGCAGGCGCTCTCGGCGGCCGTCGCGGCCGTCCTGGAGCGGCATCCGGCGCTGCGCCGGCCGGTCACCCCGGACGGCTGCGGCGAGGTCCGGGCGGTGGCCGACCTCGATCCGGTCTCCTTCTCCCGGATCCCGCGCGCGGCCGGGGAGATCGCCGACACCGTCGCCGGGGTCTGCACCGAACTCCACCGCAGCATCGACCCGTCGGCCGGCCGGCTGCTGCGCGCCCACCTGTTCGCCGGCCCGCCCGGCACCGACGACCGGCTCGCGCTGATCGCCCACCACCTGGTGGTCGACGGGCTGTCCTGGAGGATCCTGCTGGACGACCTGGCGCACGCGTACCGGGCGGTGCTCGACCGGAAGCCGGCCGACCTGCCGCCGACGGCGGACTTCTACGCCTGGGCGGCGCTCTCCTCGCCCGCCGTCGAGCGGGTGCGCGAGGAGCCCGCCGACGGCGAGCCGGCTCCGCAGGAGCCCGCGGCGCTCAGCTGGGCGCTCGACCCGGACGCCACCGCCCGGCTGATCGCCCGGCACGGCGCCGGGGCCGGGCTGGAGGCCGTGCTGCTGGCCGCCTTCGCCGAGGCCGTCACCGGCGACGGCGGACGCCCCCGGCTCGCGGTGGAGGTCGAGACCCACGGCCGGGACGCGGTCGGCGACGCGGGCGAGTTCCTGGACACCGTCGGCTGGTTCACCGCCGTCAAGCACGTCGAGGTGGACGCCGGGGCCACCTCGGGCACCGTGGCGCGGCGGCTGCGCGAGGCTCCCGTCCGGCCGATGGACGCGCCTGGCGAACGGCCCGCCGTCGGCTTCAACTTCCTCGGCACCTTCCGGCTGCCCGAGGAACCCGCGCTGGACTGGACCGTCGCCGCCGAACAGGCCGGGACGGCCCGCTGCGCCGGGGGCGACCCGCTGTACGAACTGCGCCTCACCGCAAGGGTGGTGGAGCAACGGCTGGTCGCCGACCTGGTGTACGGCTGCCCAGGCCTGCCGCACCCGGCCGCCGAGCGGATCACCGGGCGGTTCGCCCGGGCCGTGGCGGCCGAGGCGCGGGCGCCGGTGCCTGAACCGCCGGTGCGGGCACCGCTGTCCACCTCCGGCCAGCTGCTGCACCCCGGCGTTGTCACGGCCACCCGGGCGACGGTGCGCGAACCCGCCCGGGTGCTGCTCACCGGCGCCACCGGCTATCTCGGGCGGCACCTGCTGGCGGCCTTCCTCCGGCGCGGCGCCGAGGTCACCTGCCTGGTGCGGGCCGCGGACGACGCCGAGGCGCTGGAACGGCTCGGCACCGGCGCGGGCGGCGAGACCGGCTCCGTCCGGGCGCTCGCCGGGGACATCGACCGGGACGGCCTCGGCCTCTCCCCGGCCGGGCGGGAACTCGCCCGGGGCGCCCAGCTGGTGGTGCACGCGGCGGCGGACGTCCGGCTGGTGGCCCCGCCCGACGAACTGGAGCGCACCAACCACACGGCGGTGCGCCGGCTGCTCGACTGGCTCGGGGAGCACGCCCCGGACGCCCGGCTCCACCATGTCTCCACGCTCGCCGTCTCGGGCGGTGTCGACGGCCCGCCGCGCCGCTTCAGCGAGGCGGACCTGGAGATCGGCCAGCACTTCCGCACCCCGTACGAGCGGACCAAGTACCGGGCGGAGCAGGCCGTGCGGGCCTGGGCCGCCCGCGGGCACGCCGCCTACCTGCACCGCAGCGGCCACATCGCGGCGCACAGCCGGACCGGCGCGTTCCAGGCCAACGCCGACGACAACCGGATCTACCAGCTGATCCGCGGCTACCTGCTGGCCGGCGCCGCGCCGAGCCGGCCGGACACCGCCTTCGCGTTCTCGTACGTGGACACGGTGGCCGGCGGGATCGCCGCGATCGCGCTCGACCCGTACGCCGCGCCCGGGGCGTACCACGTGGAGTCGCCGCACGCCGTCCCGCACGACGAACTTGTGCGGTGGCTGGCCGGGTACGGCCACCGCGTGCGGCTCACCGACGAGGAGACCTTCGCGGCCGCCCTCGCCCGGGCCGAGCGACACCACCCGACGGCCGCCCGGCTGGCCGCCGCCTGGGCGGCGCAGGAGGAGCGCCGCGTCCTGGTGGACAGCGCGTACACCACCGCGGTGCTCGACCGGCTGGGCGTGCGCTTCGCCGCCCCGACCCCGCGGTGGTGGTCGGCCGCGCTCACCTGGGCCGCCGAGGCCGGCTACCTGCCGCCCGTCGACCCGCCCCCACCCACCCGTGACGGCATCCGTGCCGCCACCGGTGACGACATCCGTGAAGGCAGGACCAACCCGTGAAGGCAGGCCCCGTGTCCCAGCTGTCCCCGGTGCTCAAGCAGGCCACCCCGGTCGTCGCCGTACGCGGCGAAGGACTCCACCTCTACGACGCCGACGGCCGCCGCCACCTCGACTTCACCTCCGGCGTGGGGGTGACCAGCACCGGCCACTGCCACCCGAAGGTGGTCGAGGCCGTCCGGGAACAGGCCGGCCGACTGATCCACGGGCAGTACACCACCGTGCTGCACGACCAGCTCCTCACGCTCACCGAGCGGCTCGGCGAGGTGCTGCCGCCCGGCCTGGACTCGCTGTTCTACGCCACCGCCGGCACCGAGGCGGTGGAGGCCGCACTGCGGCTCGCCCGGCACGCCACCGGGCGGCAGAACGTGATCGTCTTCGAGGGCTCCTTCCACGGCCGCACCATGGGCGCGGCCTCGCTCACCACCGCCGGCACCCGGTTCCGGGCCGGCATCGGCCCGCTGATGCCCGGAGTCGCGGTGGCGCCCTTCCCGGCCGCGTTCAGGCTCGGACTGTCCGGGGAGGAGGCGGTGGTACACGCCCTGCGCGGCCTGGACGAGGTGCTCGCCACGGTCTCCGCACCCGCCGAGACGGCGGCCGTGTTCGTCGAACCGGTGCTCGGCGAGGGCGGCTACGTCCCGGCCCCGCCCGGCTTCCTGGCCGGGCTGCGCGAGCGGGCCGACCGGCACGGCATCCTGCTGGTGGTGGACGAGGTGCAGACCGGCTTCGGCCGCACCGGCCGGTTCTGGGCCCACCAGCACGAGGACGCCCACCCGCACGGGGACGGCTTCCGACCCGACATCCTGATCACCGCCAAGGGCCTGGCCAGCGGGTTCCCGCTGTCCGCGATCGCCGCGCCCGCCGAGCTGATGGGGCGCGCCCGGCCCGGCTCGCAGGGCGGCACCTACGGCGGCAACCCGGTGGCCTGCGCCGCCGCCCTGGCGACCCTGGACGTGCTGCGCGAGGAGCGGCTGGTCGAGAACGCGGCCGAGCAGGGCGTCCGGTTGCTGGCCGGGCTGCGCGCGGTCGCTGCCGAGGCGCCCGGGATCGCCGACGTCCGCGGGCTCGGGCTGATGGCCGCCAGCGAGTTCTGCCGCCCGGACGGCACCCCGGATCCGGAGGCGGCCCGGCGGGCCCAGCAGGCAGCGGCCGAGTACGGCCTGCTGCTGTTGCTGTGCGGGATCCACCTGAACGTGGTCCGGATGATCCCCGCGCTGGTCGTCACGGCCGAACAGATCGACGAGGGCCTGGAGCTGTGGGCGAAGGCCGTCGCGGCCGGCGGCCGGTAGGGAGGAGAGGATGGACGCGGTGACCGAAATCGGTTGGAGCAGCCTGGAGCTGGACGCCCGGCGGGAGCTCTGGTCGCTCCCGCTGGGGGAGCGGGAGCGACGGCTGCTCTGGGCCGACGCGCGGGCCGGACGGTGGGACGCGGCCGAGGAGCTGCGGGCCCGGCTGCGGGAGTTCGTCCGCAAGGCCGCCGACTCGGTCGGCATCACCCATGTGAGCGGACTGGTGGACCCGTCCCACCCGGAGCAGGAGATCACCGAGGTGCTCTCCTTCCTGCTGCGGGACTTCGGCCGGATCGTGCCGCAGAACGGGCGCGGTGACCTCACCTCGGTGCTGCACGACCAGGACGGCGACGGCAACACCGAACTCGGCTTCCACTGCGACACCTGCGACCTGCTGGTCCTGCTCTGCATCCGGCCCGCCTTCGACGGCGGTGGGCTGACCAAGCTGGCGAGCGCCCGGCACGTGCACGACCTGATCCAGCGGGAACGGCCGGACGCGCTGTCCACGCTCCGCGAGGACTGGACCTTCGAGCGCAGCGGCCGGGCCGGCCCGCGGGTGGTGGTCACCCCGATCCTGTACGACCGCAAGGACGGGACGGTCGGCTGCTACTACCAGACCCGCACCGTCCGGTCCTCCCCCGACCGCGGCGGGCCGGAACTGACGGACCGTCAGTGGGAGGCGCTCGGCGTGCTGGACGAGGTGCTCTACCGGCCGGAGATCGCCTTCGGGCTGCCGATGGCCGCCGGGGACCTGCTGATCATCCGCAACAGCCGGGTTCTGCACGGGCGTTCGCCCTTCGTCGACGAGCCCGGGCGGTACGCCCGGCGGATGCTGCGGGTCTGGGTCAACGAGGGGGAGGAGTGGGCGCCGTGACCACCACAGGAGAGGCCGGCGGCGCGGCCGCACCGCACGGGCGGGTGGCGATCGTCACCGGCGGGGGCAGCGGGCTCGGCCGGGCCTCGGCACTGGCCCTGCTGGCGGCCGGCTGGACCGTGGCCGTCGCCGGGCGACGCAAGGACGCACTGGAGGAGACCGCGGCCCTGGCCGGGCCCGGCGCCTCCCGGATGCTGCCCGTCCCGACCGACATCCGCAGCCCGGAGGAGGTCGCCCGGCTCTTCGACACCGTCCTCGACCGGCACGGCCGGCTGGACCTGCTGTTCAACAACGCGGGCGCCGCCGCCCCTCGCCGGCCGATCACCGAGACCCCGTTCGAGGACTGGAACCGGGTGCTGGACACCATCGTCACCGGTGGCTTCCTCTGCGCCCGCGAGGCCTTCCGGGTGATGAGCACCCAGACCCCGCAGGGCGGGCGGATCATCAACAACGGCGCGCCCTCGGCCTACGTGCCGCGCCCCAACTCGATCGCGTACACCGCCGCCAAGCACGCCGTCCTCGGCCTCACCAAGGTGCTCGCCCTGGACGGCCGGCCGTACGGCATCTCCTGCGGGCAGATCGACGTCGGCAACGTCACCCCGGTGGACGGCGGACCGCAGCCGGCCGCGATGCAGGCCGACCGGACCATGGCCGTCGAGGCGACCATCCCGGTGGACCGCTTCACCGAGGCCCTGGTGCTGATGGCCTCGCAGCCGCCGGACACCACCATCCAGTCCCTGGTGGTGCTGCCGACCACCATGCCGTTCGTCGGGAGGGGCTGAGCCGTGCTGGTCAGTGCGCGCTCCTTCGCGGAGTACCGGGCGATGTTCGCGCTCACCGAGCGCGACCTGGAGCAGCGCGTCCTGGACTGCCCGGCCGGCGCCGCGAGCTTCGTGGCGGAGGCCGGGCAGCGCGGCGTCGACGCCGTCGCCGTCGACCGCCAGTACGCCGAGCACCGCGAGGAGTTGGGCCTGCTGGTGGAGCGGGAGACGGAGTTCAAGCGCGAGCTGCTGGTGAAGGAGACGGCCGGCTACGCCCGGGCCTGGTACGCCGACGCGGACGACATGATCCGCCAGTGGACCGCCAACGCCCGCACCTTCCGCGCCGACATCGCCGCCCGACCGGAGCGCTACCTGGCCGGCTCGCTACCCGAACTCCCCTTCGCCGGCGACTCCTTCGACCTGGTGCTCAGCTCGCACCTGCTGTTCTCGTACGGCAACCGGCTGGGCGGGGAGTTCCACCGGGCGGGGCTGCTGGAGCTCGCCCGGGTGGCGCGCCGGGAGGTCCGGATCTTCCCGCTGGTGGTGTACGACACGGGAGCGCGCTACGAGGGGCTGGAGCCACTGCGCGAGGAACTGGCGGAGCTCGGTGTCCCCAGCCGGGTGGAGCGGGTGGCCTACGAGTTCCAGCCGGGGGCCGACGAGATGCTGGTGCTCTCCAGCGCCGGCTACCGGGCGCCGACCCGGACCGCGCCGGGCACGGCGGGGGCCGACGACCCGGTGCGGTGGCGGCACCGGGAGCCGCGGGCCTGAGCGGTCCGGGGGAGCGGCCGCCGGGCGGAGACCCGGGCCTCCGTGGAAGACCTGGTCGGCGCCGCCCGCCGGCTGCGCGAGGAGCCGGCCGGCCGAGGGAGGCCGGGGCGGGCGCGGCAGCACTGCCGCGCCCGCCCCGGTGACACCGGAGGGGGCGGTCAGTTGACGAAGACCGCCGGGCTGCCCGCCTGGCTGGTGTCGGCGACCGGGCCGTAGGTCGCGGAGAAGTAGCCGTCGCCCGGGCAGAGCGTCGAGCCGCCGCTCTTGGCGAAGTGCTCGGTGCGGAAGGCCAGGCTGTGCGCGGCGTTGTCGGCGCTTCCGGTGAACGCGCCGCTCAGCTGGTAGGAGCAGGTGATGGTGCCGAACCAGGTGTCCAGCACGGCGGTGGCCTGGATCGTCCCGGCGGAGCCGCCGAGGCTGAACTCCGTCTCCACGTGTGATGGTGCCCTTGTCCGGTCGGCCGTGGTTCAGGAGCCGTGGCCCGTGCCGACGCAGCGCTCGGGTGCGGCGACCTTCAGGTACTCGTGCTTGAGGAGGTTGGCGACGTTGTAGCGCTCGGCGTCCGTGAAGTCGGACGGCTTGAACTGGGGGTCGAGCCACTGCTGGTAGCCGAACCCCGGCTGGTTGAAGCCGGCCGCGATCCGGCCCTCCTGCACGCGGAAGGAGCGGTTCACCTCGTAGCAGTGGTAGCTGTTCCCGGGGCCGTTGAGCGAGTCCGGCGGCAGGGCACGCTTGGCGTAGGGAGTCCCGCCGGTCGCCAGGAAGCCGCCGGTCTCGGCCCCGAACCGGTCCAGGGCCTGGCCGACGTCCATCGCCTGCTCGTGCATGTCGAGGGTGCCGTTGGCTTCCGCGAAGCCTCGGTTGCCGGGGTACTTCCACTGGGTGCCGTCGCGGTACCAGTCGAGGAACTGGGTCGGCTGCAGGCCCCCGAAGCGCCGGTAGTGGTCCAGCAGCGTCGCCACCGGTCCGGTCGTCGGCAGTTCGGCCGGGCCCAGCTCGGACCGGCCGCAGTAGTAGACGGTCGGGTCGTCCGGAGGGAGGAGGTCCGGACAGTCGGACGGCAGAGGGGCGCGGTGGGACGCCGACCGGTCCGGCGCGGCGGCGACGGCGGTGCCGGCCGAGGCCATCACCGTGAGCGGAAGGGCAGCGGCGAGCGGCAGGACGACGAGCCTGAGCGAACGCATGTGTGGGCTCCAGGGGGCGGAGGGAGGGGTGCGCGATGTACGACGCAGTGACAGCGGACGTACGTGGCACGGTCATTGCACACGCGTACTGATCGGTAGGCGGGCAACCCGGGGAGTGGCTGGGCGCACAGCATTCGGACGGAGCAGTCGACGGGACTGTGAGGCCCCGCATGCCCCGTTCCACGCAGCGGCGGTCGCACGGGTGGACGCCGGGAACAGCACGGTGCGCACGGCGGCGGAGCGCACCTCGTCCGGCATCCGTCGGCGTGCGCGCGGCCGTCAGTGCCCCGGCTCCCGGGAGTGCCGGGCGCACCCCGCCCCTCTCCCCGCCCGGGCCGGTCGGCCGCGAAGCCGGGCAAAACCGCACCACGGCGCGGGTGGTGGCCTCACAGTTCGCGGATCTCACGCCTGGTCAGCGCGTACCCGAACGCGCCCAGCAGGCAGAGCCCGGTCGTCGCGAACACCCCCCGACTCCCGAACGCGTCCACCGCCGCGCCGGCCGCGATCACCGAGACCGGGAAGACCCCCAGCGCGCAGAAGGTGATGGCCGCCATGACCCGGGCCAGCAGCGCGGGCGGGGTGCTCTTCTGCACACCGGTGACGACCAGGACGTTGGTCACCGTGCTGGCGCCGCCGGCCAGGCAGAGCAGCAGCACGGCGCCGACGAGGCCGGTGAACGGCACCAGGCCGATCGCCGCACCCATCACCAGGCCGGAGAGCATCGCCGTGCGGCCCCGCGAGCGCAACTCGGTGAGGCCGGCGGCGAACAGGCCGCCGACCAGCGCACCGCCGGTGAACGCGGCCAGCAGCAGGCCCAGCCCGACGGCGCCGGCGGCGAAGCCGTGGGTGGCCAGCGTCGGCAGGGCGACCCGGGTGGCGCCGCCCACCGTCAGATTCGCGATCACCGTCACCGTCAGCACCGCGCGCAGCAGCGGCGATTCCCGCAACAGGCCGCGGAAGTTCCTTGGCACGGAGGCCCGTTCGGAGATCGGGCGGGGCGGTGTGACGAGGCTGCCGCGGCCGATCATCAGCAGCGTCGCCGCCGACACGGCGAAGGTCGCCGCATCCAGGCCCAGTGCGGCGGCCGGGTTCAGCCAGGCGACCAGCGGGCCGGCCACCGCCGGACCGAGCAGACCGGCGCCGAAGGTGACCGTACTGCTCAGTGCATTGCCCGCGTGCAGGTCCTCGGCGGGCAGCAGCGTCGGGGTGATCGCCCAGGCGGCCGGCAGGAACACCCCTGCCCCGAGGCCGACCAGCAGCGCGAGCCCGCCGATCAGCCAGAACTCCGCCGCCCCGCCGGCGGCGACCGCACACAGCCCGGCGGTGGCGAGCAGCCGGCCGAGGTCGGCGGTCAGCATCACCCGCCAGGCGCCGAAACGGTCGGCGAGTACTCCGCCGAGCGGGGTGGCGGCCAGCCGTCCCGCGCCGTAGGCGGCGACCACCAGGCTCAACTGGCCGGCGCCTCCGGCGAGGGAGTAGACCAGCAGCGGCAGGGCGACCAGCTGGAACGCGTTGCCGAACTCCGAGGTGGCCTGCCCGATCACCAGCAGCCGATACCCGCGCGAGCGCAGCGGCGCGACACCGATCCGGGGGCGGAACCGCAACAGCCCTGCCGCGCCGCCTGCTCCCGCGTTGCCCGTCCCCGCGCCGCCTGCTCCCG
>NZ_JBFBFA010000017.1:18075-132920 GCF_040683915.1 Kitasatospora sp. NPDC093102
CCCGCGTTGCCCGTCCCCGCGTTGCCCGTCCCCGCGTTGCCCGTCCCCGCGTTGCCCGTCCCCGCGTTGCCCGTCCCCGCGTTGCCCGTCCCCGCGTTGCCCGTCCCCGCGCTGCCCGTCCCCGCGCTGCTAGCCATCGAGCGAGACCGGCAGCGACTCCAGGCCGCGCAGCATGATCGTGTTGCGCCAGGGCAGGGTCTCCTCCGCGACGGCCAGCTCGATCCGCGCGAAGCGCTCCAGCAGGCCGGTCAGCGCGACCTCGCTCTCCAGCTTGCCGAGGAAGGAGCCGAGGCACCGGTGCAGGCCCTGCCCGAAGGCCAGGTGGCCCGGATCACCCCGGTCCAGGATCAGCCGGTCGGGATCGGTGAAGCGGGCCGGGTCCCGATTGGCCGCGCCGAGGGAGAGCAGCACCAGTTCGTCCGCCGGGATCTCCACGTCGTCGACCATCACGTCGGCATTCGTGAACCGCAGCGTGGCCATGCTCACCGGAGACTCGTAGCGCAGGAACTCGTCGATCGCGACCGGCATCGCCGCCGGATCGGCGCGCAGCCAGGCGAGCTGGTCGGGGTGGTGGAGCAGCGCAAGGGTGGCGGTGCCGAGCAGGTTGACGGTGGTCTCGTGGCCGCCGATCAGCAGCAGGAAGACCATCGAGAACACCTCCTGTTCGGTGAGTTCACCGGCGTCACAGGCCTGCACCAGGTCGGTCAGGATGTCCGCGCGTGGCGACGCCTGCCGGGCCTTCATCAACTCCCGCAGGTAATCGTTCAGTTCGGCGGTCGCCTGATCGAACGACATGTCGCCGCCCTGGGTCAGGATCGCCGTCGACCAGGTGCGGAAGGCCTGCATGTCCTCCGGGGGGAAGCCCAGCAGCTCACAGATGATCATGATCGGCAGTGGGAAGGCGAAGTCCGTCACCAGGTCGGCGGTCTCCCGTCCGCGCAGCCCGTCCAGCAGGCCGCCGGCGATGCGCTCGACCAGCGGTCGCATCAGATCGACCCGCCGGCGAGTGAAGACGCCCTGGATCAGGCGGCGCAGCCGGGTGTGGTCCGGCGGGTCGCTGTTGAGCATGTGGACGACCTCCGAACCGAGCGTCAGGCCGGCGCCCCGCCCGCTCGCGATGGCCTGGCTGCGGCGGACGTCCTGCCCGAAGCGCGGGTCCAGCAGCGCGGCCCGAACGTCCTGGTAGCGCGTCACCAGGTAGACCGGCAGGCCCTCGCCGAACTCCACGACGGAGACCGCGCCGGCCTCGCGGATCCGGGCGAGCGTGGGATAGGGGTCGCGGATGAAGGCGGACATCCGTGCGGCGGCGTCGTCGACCGCGGTGGTCATGGATCTCTCCTCGGACTCGAACTCTCGCAACTACACCGTCAGCGACGGGAAGGGCCAGCGGCGCACCCGCATGGGCAGGAACCATGCGCGGCCGGCCTGTTCGGCGATCAGACCGGCCTCGGCGAAGTCCCGGTGGACGGCCTCCGGCAGCAGGCCGGCCTCGACGCCCTCGGCCAGCGCGTCCACCTGTGCCAGGTGGCCCGGCTCGTCGATGGTGAACAGCTCCAGCGTCCCGAACCGGCGGTCGCGCACCTCGACGAAGCCGGGGCCGCGCCGGAAGACGCACTTGCTCGGGTAGTACGTGGCGCGCCAGTCGGCGACGACGTCCTGTGGGGCGCCGGTCAACTGCTCGGGCGGGTACAGGTGGTGGAACCGGCGCTGCGCTGCGCAGCCGTCCGTGCAGACCGCCTGCCAGAGCACGGCCAGCCCCTGCCCGGTCGCCTCGCGCAGCAGCATCAGCGCCCGCGCGGAGGCCGCCGGCGCGTCCGCGCAGAGCCGCACCGGCTCGGTCAGCCGCAGGCAGCGGACCCCGGCGCGGTGCAGCTCGGTGACCTCCTCCTGCGCCGGGCCGGGCAGGGTGCGGAGACCGAGCGCGAAGCCCGGCAACTCCCGGGCGACGGGGTCGTAGTCGAGCCAGAGCTCGACCTCCGGGCCGGCCGCGCGCCAGGCGGCGGCGTCGGTCCGTTCAGCCGATCGTGACGGCATCGAGCACCTCCTCGGTGCGGGGACGGACGGCGGCGGGGCCGTGCCGGTGCTGCATCCGCATCAGCACCTGGTTGTCGGACTCGACGGCGACCTGCAGGAAGCTGTCCCCGTCGTGGAACAGCAGGCCCAGCGCGGTGAAACGCTCCAGCACCGGCTCGACCGCTGCCGCGCCGCCGGGGACCTTGGCGGCCAGCGCGGCAGCCGAGCGGGGCTGGGCCAGCAGCCGGAAGACGGCGAGCTCCACCGGATCGGTCAGCTCGACCACCCGCCAGTCGTACCCGGGCCGGGTGTTGACGAGCACGATCCGTCCGCCCGCGTCCCGGTAGCTGAGCCGGCTGTCGGGGAACCGCGCGAGCCAGGTGTCCACCGCCGCGCTCAGCCGCTCCGCGAGGTCGCCGCCGATCCCGCGTGGCGGCGCGGTGAACACGTAGGCCAGTTCGGTCAGTTCGCTCTCCGGAAGGCGGTAGGTCGCGCGGTACTGGAAGGCCGGCCGGGTGATCGCGAAGCCCAGCTCGGGGCGGTCGAAGTACGGGCTGAACCGCTCGATCGCGATCCGTCCCGCTCCGGTCGGCGGGTCCAGGTGGTGCAGCACGGGCAGTTGGCGGATCACCGACTCGTAGTCGGCCGGCTGCTCGCCCGGGAAGCCGTAGAGGTAGTTCCAGGTCACCGAGACCCCGGCGCTCTGCGCGTCCCGCAGCGCGCGGACGTTCTGGCAGCCCGTCACGCCCTTGTCCATGATCCGCAGGACCCGGGTGCTCAGGCTCTCGATGCCGGGCTGCACCTGGGCCGCGCCCGAGTCGCCGAGAAGCTGGAACTGGTGGCGGCGCAGGTTGGCCTTGATCTCGAAGTGCAGCCGCAGATCGACCGGGAGTTCGGCCAGCGACTTCAGGACGGTGTCGAAGTAGCCCATGTCCAGGATGTTGTCGACCACGTAGACGTCCAACAGCTGGTGGCGTTCGGCGAGCGCGAGCACCTCGGCGAGGAAGTCCGCCGGCGGCTTGGAACGGAACTCCATCGAGGAGCCGTTGAGCCCGCAGAACGTGCAGTGGTGCTTCTCGCCCCACCAGCAGCCCCGGGATCCTTCGACGACCAGCTTGGGATCGACCCAGCCGGCCGCGACGGAGTCGTCGAGCCGCTCGAAGAAGCCGTCGTAGCGGGGCGCCAGGATTGCCGCGGGCGGCAGCGGACGCTTCGTCATCTCGTTGGCCGTGGACTTCCCGGAGTCGTCACGCCAGCACAGCCCGGGGACCGCGGAGAGGTCGCCGCCTTCCAGGAGTGCCGGGAAGGCGGCCTCGCCCTCGCCGCGCACCACGTAGTCCAGGAAGGGGAAGTTGCGGTGCAGCGCGGCGCCCTGCGGACCGTCGCAGTTCGCGCCGCCGAACACCGTGCGCACCTGCGGGCACCGCTGCTTGAGCAGCCTCGCAGCGGCCAGGCTCGCCGTGTTCTGCTGGAAGGTGGTGGTGAAGCCGACCAGGTCCGGCGGGTCGGCGGCGAGTTCCTCGACCAGTCGGGCGATGAACGCGGGGGCGATCGCGCGGGTGGCCCGGGTCAGTGCGATCTCTTGATCGCTCGCGCCGCTGGTGACCAGGTACTCGAAGTAGCGTGCGAAATCGACGCCGTCGCTGTCGCCGTCGCCGTCGACGCTGTCCTCGATGCCGGGGGCCGGGCCGTCGTCACCGTACAGCGCACCGGCGAACGCCCAGTCGCCCGCGCCCTGGAAGTAGGACTTCTCGGAGAAGTACTGGTAGTCGTCCACGCCGAAACCCGCGGTCTCGGCAGCCCAGTCCACGAAGTCCAGGTTGGCGTACCGGACTTCGACCTGATGGCCGGCGCGTGCGGCGGCGGTGTGCAGGATCCCGAGCGCCAGCGACGGCACGTCGATCGCGCCCCAGGGCATGTGCAGCAGGACGATACGCATGGTGGCCACTTCTGTTGTTCGCGGGCGGTCGGTGAGGTGTCGCTCCGGGGCACCTCGGGCGCCCCGGAGCGACGAAGGATCACTTGCCCTTGGCTTCCGGCTTCGGCTTCGGCTGCCCCTTGAGGGCAGGCGCGACCGCTGCGGCCTTGGTGATGTCGAGCGCGAAGTTCTGGACCACCACGGCGCCCCGGTCACGCTCCGGGGTGCTGATCGGGTCGTTCTGAATGCTGCGTCGCTTCATGGCTGTTCACCTCCTTCCACCAGCTCGGCGGGTACCTCGGGGCGATCGCCCCGAGGTGGTCGGGGGAGCGGTGCCGGCCAGGCGTGCCCGGCGAACCGGACCATCGCGGCCAGCACCGATCGGTGGTCGGCCGTCCGGCGGCTGTAGTGGCCGCCGTCCACCCAGAGCAGCTCGTGCGGCACCGCCAGCCGGCGCAGGTCCGCGGCGTACCGGGACACCTGGTCGGGTGGGCACCGCTCGTCGGTCCGCGAGGCGACCAGCAGGACGGGCGAGCGGACCTGGTGCACGTACGATCGCGGGTCGGCCGCGCGGTAGCGCTCGGGAACCTCGTCCGGGGTCCCGCCGAAGAGCTGCCGGTCGAGCTCGCGCAGCGCAGGGGTGGTGGTGCGGTAGGTGGCGGGGTAGTCCGCGATCGGCTGAGCGGCCATGCCGAGTGACCACAACTCCGGCTGCGCGCCCATCGCCAGCAGGGTCAGGTAGCCGCCCCACGAGAATCCGCACAGGCCGGTGCGTTCCGCGAGCGCCGTACCGTCGGCGACCAGCTCCGCGCGGACGGCGGCCAGGTCCTCGATCTGCGCCAGCCCGACCCGGTGGCCGTACTCGTGCTGCCAGCGGGCGCCGTAGCCGGTGGAGCCGCGGTAGTTGGTGCGCACCACCGCGTAGCCGTGGCCCACCAGCGCGTTCACCCGCGGGTCGTAGGAGTCCCGGTCGTGGGTGGCGGGGCCGCCGTGGACCAGGAAGAGGGTCGGCCACGGGCCCTGGCCGACCGGGGTGCTGACGAAGCTGTGGATCCGCCCGTACGGCCGGGGCGTCCAGCGCCGGCTGCGGGAGGTGTCGCCCCGGTCCGGATCGAGGTGGTGCGCCACCTCCGTGCCGGGGCGCAGTACCAGCGGGCGGGGCGGTGTCGACTCCCGGCTCCAGACGCAGTGCAGGGTGCCGTCCGGGGCGCAGGACAGGTCGTGGATCGTGCCACCGGGTGTGCTGATCTCCCGGGCGGGCGGAGCTTGTTCTGCCGGCCCCTGTTCTTCCGGCCCCTGTTCTTCCGGTCCTCGGCCCACCGGTCCCTGCTGCGCCGCCCCCTGTCCCGTCGGCGGGTCGAGGTCGGCGAGGAGCAGTCGGCTCCGCCCGGCCCGCTCGTGCTGGACCAGCACCCCGCGCGGCCCCTGGTACCAGCCGGCCGATATCTGCGAGTCGAACGACAGTCCCGGGTACCGGCGCAGCCCCGTGCTCGCCCGCCAGGTCGCGACGGTGTACCGCTCGTCCTCCTCGACCACCAGCAGCAGCTCCGGCTCTAGCACCGCGAGCGGGTTGAACTCGATCGGCCAGAGCCGCAGTCGGTGATCCCCGGCGAGCCGCAGCGGGCCGTCCGCCTGAGCGTCCGTCGGCCACAGGAGCACTGCGTCGTCCCCGTCGGGCCGACCACCGAGCGCGAGCAGCCGACCGTCCGGCGACAGGTCGGCCAGGCTCAGGTACCCCGGCGCCGAACCGATCAGCCGCGCCTCGCCCGCGGGCGGTCCGACGTAGCAGTGCGAGGCGCCGTCGACGCCGACGGCCACCGCCGCGAGCGCGCCCGTCCGGTCGAAGGCGACGCCGTACGCCCGCCCGCGGGGCACGCCGTGCAGCGCCGCGCCGCCCGCTCCGCCGGCGAACGGCTCGCGCCGCCACCGCCCCTGACCGGCACTGTCGGCGTCGAACCACCAGATGGCGTCGCCGTCCGGCTCGATCTCGCTCAGGTGGACGCCTCCCGGCCGGTCGGTGACCACCCGGCGCCGACCCGTCCGCAGGTCCCAGGCCACCGCCTGCCAGCGCTCCTCGACGAGCCGCGTCTCGACCGCGCGGTCGGCCGCCAGCGCGGCGAAGCCGGGGGACTGGAACGCCTGCGTCACGGATCCGGCCCTTCCGGCTCGATGGTGGGAACAGGCTGCGCTGAACGTTCCGAGGCCGGTGAACCGGCGTGAAGGTCCGGTGAACCGGCGTGAAGAAAAGGTCACTTGCGGAGGATCGCGGCCACTCTAGGGGGGTGCCGTGGCTGCGAACAGACCTTTCGCACAGTTGGCCGAAAGGCGGCTGAGGACGTGCGGACAGTCGGGGAACCGCGGTTGGGCATCGCTGAAGGCGGGACCGCTCTCAGCTGCGCAGGGTGGCGCGCAGGCGCAGGCCTTCAGTCGCGAGGCCTCCACCTTCCACTGCACCGGCTGCGGCCACCAGGCGCACGCCGACACGGTGCACCACGGGCGCGGGGTGTCCGTGCCGGCGGGCCCACTCGATGTCGTAGTGCACCGGATGGTTGTCCGCGGAGACCGTCTGGAACGCCGCGGCGTGGGCGTCCGTCAGGGTCCGGCTGGGCGCGCGGAAGACCTCGCCGATGCGCAGGTCCTCGAAGGTCCGGGCCGGTACGACCAGGAAGGCCTCCGGGTCGAAGTCGGCGGCTTCTGAGGTCGATCGATCGTTCATCAGGTCTCTTCCTTCCGTTACTCGCCCGGCGCGACGTGGGCCGCGAGCAGGTTGGGGTCGGTGTTCGTGAAGTAGGCGCCGCTGGCGATGTACGCCGTGTCGCCCTGTACGGCGATCGAGGTGGGGTTCTGCAGCCCGTCGGCGGCGGTCAGGACGATGCTGTGGCTGCCGTCGGGCCTGACCAGGGCGACCTCGTTGTCCTTGTTGATCGCCGCGAGCAGGGTGTCGCCGGCGCCGGTGAAGGCGAAGTCGTCGATGTCGACCAGTCCGGTGGCGCGGGTCTCCACGGGCCCGGCGCTGCCGTGGCACGTGACGGGGATGCGCAGCACGGTGCCCTGGTCCAGGTTGGTCACCCAGGCCGCCCCGTTGTGGATCTTGATGCCGTTGGCACCCAGGAATCCGGCGGGCCGCAGCTCGGGGGCGGTGGCCCACCGGGTGGGTGTGCCGCCCGCGACGGGCACCCGCCAGACGGTGCCGAGGGCCGAATCGGCCACGTACAGCAGGCCGCTGTGCTTGTCGAGTGCCAGTCCGTTGGGCAGGCTGTCCGCCGGGAGCGCGGCGATGCGCTGCGGTGTGCCCCCGGGGCGCAGGCGCCACACACCGGTCAGATCACCGGTGCCGGTGGCGTAGGCGATGTACAGCGTCCCGTCCTGAGCGCGGTCGATGCCGCCGAGGAACGGAGAGGTCAGGACCGGGGTGACGGAGCCGGCCGCGGGTGACGGCAGGGTCGCCAGCACCTGTGCCTGGCCGTCGGGGGTGATGCGGGCGACCTGGCGGGAGAAGGCGAACGTGACGTCCGCGCCGCCGCCGGGCTCCAGGGCTATGTTCTCCGGTCGCTGTCCGTCGGCCATGTTCAGATGCGCGAGAAAGCGTGCGTCCGAGACCGGCCCGGCGGCGGCGCTCGCCGGGCCGGTGACGCCGACGGTGAGGGTCGCTGCCAGGGCTGTGGCCAGCAGGCCGGTCCGTGACCATCGCTTGACTGTGGACATGGTGGTGTTCCCTTCCGATATGACGACTTGGGGTGGTACGCCCGGGGCCGAGGCCGGCCGGGGTGCCGGTGAGGAGCGGGAGGGGCCTGGAAGGCCGGAGGAACGGCTGAGTCCGTGCCTCAACGCGGTTCCACGCCGAGATCCGTCTCGACGTCGTAGCCGGATTCGGCCTGGCGGGCCGTGGGATGCGCGACATCGGCCGCCAGGTCGAAGGCCGCCCCGCCGATGGCGTCCTTCAACGCGGACTCCTCGCGCTCGGCCTGAACGCGGCGGTGGTGCTCGGCCACCTTTTCCCTGATGTGCCGGATGTGCGGGTGACGGTCGGCGGAATCCGGTTCTGCTGTGGTCATGTGGAGCTCCTCCCTGAGGGAAGCGAGTGGGTCCCGGGATCGGGAATCACATGCGTCGCGGCAGGACGCTCGCCCCGGCGGCCCGGCATGTCCGTCGAGCGGCAGGGTGGGCAGTGTCCACGCCGTCGCCCCGCGTCGCTTCCGGTTCTCCTCGCCGCGACCGCATGCAGCGAAAACTAGGTGCTGCGCGCGGGAGAGATCATGCTGACAGCGCCCCGGGCCTTGCCGTTCCGGGCACAGCGCCTGCCGGGCGGAGGGATCCGCTCGCGGCGCGCTCGCACTCCTCGGCGAGGCCGAATCCCCGGCGCTCGGAGCGTCACTGACGGGTGCGAGGGCCGTGCGGCGTCCGGTACTTGACGATGTGCGGAAAGTCGGCAGGGGTTCCGGCCCGGCCCCGCAGCCCTGAGCGCCCGGCCCAGCCCGGCCCAGCCCGGCCCAGCACGGCCCGGCACGGTTTGGCCCAGCACAGCCCGGCCCGGCCCGCCGACGCCGCACGGGCCGGAGCAGCCGCCCGCTCCGACGCCTGCGAGAATTCCGGCATGGCTGAGCACGAAACCGACCACGGCTACCTCCTGGACAACCGGCAGTCGGAGGCGGGCATCCGCTTCGGCGCCCTCGCCGAGCTGTTCGACCCGGTGACCTTCCGGCACATCGACGCCCTCGGGATCGGCCCCGGAATGCGCTGCTGGGAGGTCGGCGCGGGCGGTCCCTCGGTGCCGCTCGGGCTCGCCGAGCGCGTCGGCCCGACCGGTGCGGTGGTCGCGACCGACATCGACGTCTCCTGGACCGCCCCCGCCGCCGGCGGCGTGATCGAAGTGCTGCGCCACGACGTGGCGGCCGACCCGCCACCGCCCGGCGGCTTCGACCTGGTGCACGCCCGGCTGGTCCTGGTGCACGTCGCCGACCGTGCCGAGGCCCTGCGCCGGATGGTGCAGGCGCTGCGCCCCGGCGGCCGGCTGCTGCTGGAGGACGCCGACCCGGCCCTGCAACCGCTGCTCTGTCCGGACGAGTCCGGCCCCGACGAGCGCCTCGCCAACCGGCTGAGGTCCGGCTTCCGCACCCTGATGGCGGGACGTGGCGCCGACCTCGCGTACGGGCGGACGCTGCCCAGGGCCTTGCGCGAAGCGGGCCTGGTCGACGTCCAGGCCGACGCGTACTTCCCGATCACCTCGCCGGCCTGCGCGGTCCTGGAGGACGCGACGGTCCGGCAGATCCGCGGGCTGCTGGTGCGGGAGGGACTCGCGACGGAGGAGGAGATCGAGCGCCACCTGGCCAACGTCGCCTCCGGGCGGCTCGACCTGGCCACCGCCCCGATGATCTCCGCCTGGGCGCGCCGCCCGTGACGCGGCCGACCGACCCCGACGGGGCCGAGACCGCCGTGCCGCTCGCCGAGGTGCGGGCCTCCGCCGGGCGGGTCCTCGCCACCGTCGGAGCACTGACCGACCGGCAGGCCCGCGAGCCCTCGACGCTGCCCGGCTGGAGCCGCGCCCACGTCCTCACCCACCTCGCCCGCGGCGCCGACGCGTACCGGTGGCTGCTGACCGTGGCCCGGACCGGCACCGAGCCGGGCCCGCGTGCCGATGCCGCCGCGCTGGACCGGGCGCTGCACGAGGGCGCCGGGCGGGGTGCGGCGGAGCTGGTCGCCGACCTGCGGGGCAGCCTGGACGGGATGTTCGCGGCGGCGGACGCGATGCCCGCCGAGCGGTGGTCGACGCCGGTGTCCGCCCTCGCGGGCTGGCGGCACCCGGCGTGGTTCACCCTGCACCGGGCGTGGCGGGAGCTCGAAACCCACCACGTCGACCTCGATCTCGGCCGCTCGACCGCCGACTGGCCCACCGGGTACGTCGCCTGGGCGCTCGACGGCACGGCGGCCGCGCTGGCCGCGCACGGATTCCCGGTCGCCCGGCTGACGGCCACCGACCTCGGCCGCGGCTGGACCTTGGCCCCGGACGGCCCCACCGTCACCGGTCCCGGCCACGCCCTGCTCGCCTGGCTGTCGGGGCGCGGGCCGGCGGAGGGTCTGCGGGCGGACGGGGTGTTGCCCGCGCCGCCGCGGTGGCCGCTGCCGCCGGTGCCGGGCCGGAGCTGACGCCGCCGGGCCGACGCCGTCGGGTTGGGGCTGCCGGACCTGCTCCACCGGCGGTTGCCGCTTTGCCCCGGGTCCGAGCGGCATGGGCGGGGCGCGGCAACACCTGCTCCTGTACCGGCGGTTCGGCCCCGTTCACCTCCGCGTCGGCCGGCTTTACCGGCAGGAGGGTCCACTGGAACGGCGGTTCCGGCGGGTCCCAGCGGCGCGGTCCCGACGCCCGCCACTCGCCGTCCGCCGCCCACAGGGGAGGTGGCGGGCGGCGGCCGTCCCGCGCAGACTCACCGGGCATGACACGACTGCCGACCGCGAACCGACGCCCGAACCTGCTCGTCGTGAGCGGGCCGCCCGGGGCCGGCAAGACCACGCTGGCGCACGCCCTGGCCGACGCGCTCGGCCGCCCGGCGGTCTGCCGGGACGAGCTCAAGGAACGGATGGCCGCCGCCCGGGAGGCCCCGGCCGAGGACCTGGACCGGCGGGCGCTGGCGGAGTTCTTCCGCACCATCGACGAGCGCCTGCGCGCGGGAACCGACCTGGTGGCGGAGGCGGCCTTCCAGGACCGGCTGTGGCGGCCCGGCCTCGCACCGCTCGCGGACCTCGCCGAGCTGCGCATCCTGCGCTGCACCGTCGACCCGGAGGCCGCCCGCGAGCGCATCGCCCGCAGGGCCACCGAGGAACCCGGGCGCGCCGTCCACGCGGACGGCGAGCTGCTGCGCCGCATCGCGCGCGGCGAGCGGCCGATCGAGTCCTGGGTGCCGATCGCGCTGGACGCCCCCTGCCTGGTCGTGGGCACCACCCGCGGCTGGAACCCACCCCTGGAACGGATCACGGCCTTCGCCGCCGGCACCGCCGCGGAGCCGCCCGGCCGGGCGGGGAACCACGGGCCGTCGGTCTAACCTCGACGGTATGGACGCGTTCGAACGCCCGGACGGGCAGGCCGGTCCGCCGGGGGAGGAGCTGGAAGCCCTGGTACGGCTGCTGGACCGGCGCGGTGCGGTGGTGCTCAGCGGGGCGGGCCTGTCCACCGAGTCGGGCATCCCCGACTACCGCGGCGCCACCGGCCGCCGCCGCAGCGGCACCCCGATGACGTACCAGGAGTTCACCGGCAGCGCGGACGCCCGGCGCCGCTACTGGGCCCGCAGCCACACCGGCTGGCCCGCGATCGCCGGGGCCCGGCCCAACTCCGGGCACCACGCGGTGGACCGGCTGCGCCGGACCGGGCACGTCGCGGCGGTCATCACCCAGAACGTGGACGGCCTCCACCACGCGGCCGGTACCCGGGAGGCCGTCGAGCTGCACGGCGGACTCCGCCGGGTGGTCTGCCTCGACTGCCGCCGCACCAGCACCCGGGCCGAGCTGGACCGGCGGCTGGAGGAGCTCAACCGGGGCTTCCGCCGGCCCCGGGCGGAGCTGAGGCCCGACGGCGACGCGCGGCTGCCGCAGCCGCTGGTGGACGGCTTCCGGGTCGCCGCCTGCACGGACTGCGGCGGCGTGCTCAAGCCCGACGTGGTCTTCTTCGGTGAGAACGTTCCCCTGCCCCGGGTCGAGCACTGCTACGAACTGGTCGACGCGGCAAGTTCGTTGGTGGTCCTCGGTTCCTCCCTGGCGGTCCTGTCCGGGCTGCGCTTCGCCCGCCGCGCCGCCCGGGCGCGGCTACCGGTCGCGATCGTCAACCAGGGGCCGACACGCGGGGACGAACTCGCCGCACTCCGGCTCGACCTGCCGCTGGGGCCGGCCATGACGGAGGTCGCCCGGCTGCTCGGCGCAGGCTGACCGGCCCGCTCAGCCGGCCGGCTGAGCGGGCCGGCCCGGCACCCACAGCGGCACCCGGCCGCCGCGCGGCATGGAACGCGCCGCGTCCCGCTCCAGCCAGCCGGCCACCCGCTCGGGGTCGCCCTCGCACAGCTCGACCAGCGCGGCCGCGGCGATCCGGGTGCAGCACAGCACCAGCGCCAGGGTGTCCCGGCGGTGGTGCCGCTCCCGTACGTACGCCTCGCCGCGCTCCTCGACGCGGCGGGCGTGGCACGGCCCGTCCTCGGCGGTCAGCGCTTGGACCCCGTGCCACACCAGGGTCAGCGCACAGGGCTCGGCCGGGTGCACGACACCCTCCCGCTGCGCCTGCTCGCGGGCCTCCGCCGAGCGTCGCCCCAGCCACTCCAGTGCCGCCGGTCCGTCGTCCCGGCAGGAACGCAGCACCAGATCCGCGGCCCGGGCCACCACGGCCCGCAGCACCGCCGGCGCGGGCACCCGCAGTCCGGACGCGGGCCCGTCGCCGAACGCCAGCCAGGTATCGGCGAACGAGGCCGCCCGCAGCCCGCCCACCCAGGCCGGCGCCCCGCCTTCGGTGCTCCGCCAGTCCTGCGTGCCCAGCCGCACCAGCCCCACGGCCGCCAGGCACGCCGCGTCCCCGTCCAGCTCCCGCAGCCATCCACTCCGCACCAGCACACACCCCCGTCACCGGTTCATCCCCGTGAGGCCTCATCCCACCACACCAGGACGGGAACGAACTAGACAGGGTCACGTCACAATCTGGAAGCGGGCCTTCCGAGTCCCCTTCCGGCGGGGCGTCCGGCTCAGGTCACCAGACCGCGCCGGAACGCCTCGCCGACGGCGCCCGCCCGGTCGCGCACCCCGGGCTTGCCGTAGATCCGCAGCCCGAGGTCCCACCGGCCTCCGGCTCGCACCTCCTCGTACGGATCGACCCGGCGATGTCCGTACGGTGGAACATCCCGCGATCGAACGGTTGACACCCGCGGTTCCCCGCACGCATCCGCTCGTCGTCGGCGCGCCGCGTCCCGACGCCGCTGCCGTCGTCGCTCGGTGCCGCACTTGCGGATAGCCTGGGCCGCCATGATGCGTGTGTGGACACTGCCGCTGCTGCTCGTCCTCTGCGGCGCGACCGTCGCGGGCGGGCTGGCGTTCAGCGGGAGTCGCGGAGCGGCCGTCCTGTACCTGCTGTTGTTCGCGGGGCTCGCGGCCATGAACTCGCCGCTGGTCTTCCCGAAGTCGCTCGGGGCGGCGGAGGCGCAGCGCCGCAGCGCGGCCGACGGCCGGCCGGTGGTGTACTGGCGGCCGGGCTGCAAGTACTGCCTGCGGTTGCGCCTCCGGCTCGGCCGGGCGGCCCGCGGGCTGCACTGGGTAGACATCTGGAGCGACCCGGAGGCGGCAGCGGTGGTGCGGGCGGCCAACGACGGCAACGAGACCGTGCCGACCGTCGTCGTGAACGGCCGACCGCACACCAACCCCGACCCCGCGTGGGTTCGCGGACAGCTCTCCTCCGCCGCCTGAGCGGTTGATCGGTCTTCAAGCGTCCCGCCCGGCACGGGGAACCGGAGATGTAGTCACCCGGGGACGCCGGAAGGCGGTGCCACCGAGCCGACCGGTGGCACCGCCTTCCGGCGGCGTACGGCGCTGCGGACGTCGTGGCGCAGTCACCTCCCGGTCCCAAGTTCCGTCACGGCAAGGGGTGTTCGCGTCGGCCGTCAGCGGACCTCGGCCACCAGGGGCCCGTACCTCGCCTTGATCTCCGCCTCCGCGGACTGCCACTGCGGGGTGTCGACCACGATGCCGGCGCCGTCGATGGCGAGTGTCAGCCCCTCGATCGTCACACCCTTGGCCCGCCACTCCTCGGTGTCCGCGCGGATCCGGTTCAGGAGCGCCATGAGCTGGCCGCGGGAGCCCGCCGCGTCGGCGAACTGCACCTTCACCGTGGGCCAGTCGGCCGCCGTGCGGGCAACGGCGGCGTCCAGGCCGCTGCCGGGGACCCGCATCACGTAGAGCGTGTTCGTGCTCCTGTCGCGGCAGGTGCCGAAGTAGTGGTCGGAGTAGTCGGTCATCCCCATGTCCTCGATGGTCTGTCCCGCCCGCGTCACACCGGTCTCCACCGGATCGGCCGACAACGGTGCCGACGGTGAGCCGGAGGCCGTCGGCCAGGCCGTGGGGGAGCCCGAGAACGTCGGCCAGGCCGTCTGCGAGCCGGACGGCGTGGGGGCGCCCGATGAGGGCTGGCCCGACGATGACGGTGTCCCGGACGTGGGGGCGCCCGATGAGGGCCGGCCCGACGACGACGGTGTCCCGGACGTGGGGGCGCCCGATGACGGCCGGCCCGACGACGACGGCCCCCACGGCAGCTGGCTCGGGTGCTGGTGCCAGCCCGGTGTCCGCATCGACGTGGGCCCGTTCGTGCAGTTGAGCATCACCGACACCTGTCCCCGGGCCGTCGCTCCCGGCGTCGGGCTCGGCGCGCCCACGCCGAGCCCCGCCGCCCCCGTACGACCGCTCCCGAGGCTGCCGAGCTGCGTCAGCGCCCCCGCTCCGACGGCCAGCACCGCTGCCGCCGTCACCGCCCGCACGGCCGCCTGCCGCCTGGCCCGCCGCCGTCCGGCCTCGCGCAGCTCGGCCAGCGGCGGGTTGCCCGTGACCCCCGCCGCATGCGCTCCGAGCCGGGTGACCAGCTCCTCCTCGAACCTGTCCTCAGCGCTCACGGCCCCACCAACTCCCTCACGTTCTCCATGTCCTGTCGAAGCGCCTTGATCCCGCGGGCCAGGTGCGTCTTCGCCGTGGGCACCGAACACCCCAGCTCCTCCGCCACCTGCGCGACCGGCAGGTCCAGGTAGTAGCGCAGCACCACGGCCGCCCGCTGCCGCCGGGGCAGTCCGGCCAGCGCCGTCGCCAACCGGTCGTCCCGCTCGCCCTCCTGGACCGCCGGTCCGTCCGGAAGCACGGAGGTGAGCACCTCGCGCCTGGTCCGCCGCCACCGCGAGACGTGGGTGCGGACCATCGTTCTGCGGACGTACCCCTCGGTCGCCGCCGCTTCCCGGATCGCCGACCGCCTCGGGTACACCTGCGCCAAGGCGTCGTGCAGCAGGTCCCGGGCGTCGTGGACGTCTCCCGTGATCAAGTACGCCCCCCGCAGCAGGGCCTGGTACCGCGTTGCGACGAACTCGTCGAACGGGTCGGATCCGGAGCCCCCCGGGCGGATCGATTCGCGCTTCATACCCCCAGGACGCACCAGCCGCCGAAAACGGATGACAACGGGCCGGCGCCGCCTTGCGAGCGTCGGCTCGCCGCCGGCAAGTCGAAGCCCGGGGCTGCCTGCCGGGCCGCTGGGCCGACGGGGCGAATCCACGCGGGCGGTTGCCGGGAGCGAAGCGGCCGGTCGCATGGCCTTTCGCCCTGCCGCCGCCCCGGTGGCGTCGGCTCGGGGACGTGGACAGGGGCGCGGGTGGGTTCGTCGGGTGCGGCTGCGTCGACGCGGCGGACGAGGTTTCGGGCATGGCTGCTGGAGGGCCTGTCCGACATGGCCAAGCAGTACCCGGGGCCGCATGCGCAGGCGCCGGTCGACCACAAGGGCCGGCGGTGGTGGCGGGTCATGGGCCTGACCGGCCCGGACCACTTCTCCCTCCACGCTCGGCTACCAGCCCGGCATCGCCGCGCTGGCCGCCGGGCTGCTCTCACCCGAGGCGACCGTCGTGCTGGTGATCGTCACAGGTACTCCGCGAGGCCGAGCCGGACCGCGCCCGGCGCCCGCGCGTCCACGTCGGGTAGGGCGGAGCATGGAACCGGAGGCGGAGAGAGGCGGTGGGACGGCGGTGGCCGGGAAGCTGCGGGTGTTCCTGGGAGCGGCGCCGGGGGTGGGGAAGACGTACGCCATGCTCCGGGAGGGGCGGCGGCTGTACGGCGAGGGCCTGGACGTGGTGGTCGGCCTGGCCGAGACGTACGGCCGGCGCGGGACGGAGGAGCAGCTGGGGGACCTGCCGGTGCTGCCCCGGCGGACGGTGTCGTACCGGGGAACGGAACTGACCGAGCTGGACCTGGACGCGCTGCTGGCGCGCCGTCCGGCGCTCGCGCTGGTGGACGAGCTCGCGCACACCGACGTGCCCGGCGGGCGGAACCACAAGCGCTGGCAGGACGTGCGGGAGCTGCTGGACGCGGGGATCGACGTGGCGACGACGCTCAACATCCAGCACCTGGAGAGTCTCAACGACGTCGTCGAGCAGATCACCGGCGTCGCCCAGCGGGAGACGATCCCGGACGAGGTGGTCCGTGCCGCCGACCGGATCGAGCTGGTCGACCTGAGCCCGCAGGCGCTGCGGGCGCGGATGGCGCAGGGGGAGATCTACGCGCCGGACCGGATCGACGTGGCCCTGGGCCACTACTTCCGGGCCGGCAACCTCGGCGCCCTGCGGGAGCTGGCACTGCTCTGGCTCGCGGACCGGGTGGAGGAGGAACTGGCCGACTACCGCGCCCGGCACGGCATCCGGGCGCCCTGGGAGACCAAGGAGCGGATCCTCGTCGCGCTGAACGGCGCCCCGCAGGGCGAGCACCTGATCCGCCGGGGAGCCCGCACCGCGACCCGGATGCACGGGGACCTGCTCGGCGTGCACGTCCGGCTGGACGACGGCACGGCCGAGCGTGAGCCGCCGGGCCTGGCCGCGCAGCGGGCGCTGTTGCGGGAGTTGCACGGCGGCTACGTCGAGGTGAGCGGCGGCGACGTGGCTCGTGCGCTGGTGGACTTCGCCCGGACGGAGAGCGCCACACAGATCCTGCTGGGGCCGACCAGTCGCAGCAGGCTGCGCGAACTGGTGTCCGGTTCGGTGATCAACCGGGTGATCCGGCTGGCCGGCCCGATCGACGTGCGGGTGCTGCCGCCGCCGGAGCCGGGGCTGCTGACCGTGCCGCCCGCGCCCCGGCGCCGCCGCCCGGCGTTGGTCCCGGTCCGCCGGCGCCGGCTGGCGTGGTTGCTCGGACCGGCCGGGGCGGTCGCGCTGACCTGGGCGCTGTCGCCGACGCGTGACTCGCTCGGCCTGTCCGGCGTGCTGCTGTGCCTGCTGCTGGTGGTGGCGGGGACCGCCCGGCTGGGCGGGCTGCTGCCGGCGGCGGGCAGCACGGCGGCCGGGGCGCTGGCGGCGGACTACTTCTTCACCACACCGTGGCGCAGCCTGATGGTGGAACGGGGCGCGGACGCCGCGGCGCTGGTGGTGTTCCTCGCGGTGGCTGGGGTGATCTCCCATCTGATCGACGGTCTGACGCGCCGTTCGCAGCAGGCGGACCGGTCACGGGCGGAGGCGGCGGTCCTCACCCGGCTGGCGGGGGAGACGGTGGAGTCCGGGCCGCGGGTGCTGTCCGATCTGGTGGCGGAGCTGTGGCAGGTGTTCGGTCTGGACGGCGCCGCCGTACTGGTGCGTGCGGGTGAGGCACTCTGGCAGCCGGCAGCCTCGGCCGGGGTGGAGGTGCCGTCGAGGCCCGACGAGGCCTCGTTCTCCGTCGACCTGGGCGACGGCGCGGTGCTGGTGCTGCGCGGCGCACCGCTCACCGAGGAGGACACCCGGCTGCTCGGGCCGTACGTCACGCAGTTGAAGCTGGCCCGGGAGCGGGAACGGCTGGCCGCGCAGGCATCGGCGGCGGAGGTGCTCGCGCACACCGACGCGATGCACACCGCACTGCTGGAGGCCGTGGGGAAGGACCTGCGGGCGCCGCTGGCGGCGGTGCGCCGGGAGGCCGAGCGCCTGCCGGACCCGGCCGAGGAGCGGATCGACGCCGAGGTGGAACGGATGGAGCGGCTGGTCGCCAGCCTGCTGGACCTGAGCCGGCTGCGGGCCGGAGTGATGCCGGTGGTGCTGAGGCCGACGGCGGTGGCCGAGGTGGTACGGGCCGCCGCCGACGGGCTGGTCGGCGTCCGCGTCGACCTCGGGGCGGGTCTGCCGCGGGTCCTCGCGGATCCCGGGTTGCTGGAGCGGGCGCTCGCGGACGTCCTGGTCTCCGGGGGGACGGCAGCGGTGGTGGTCGACGCCGGCGTGGTGGCCGGGCGAGTGGACGTCCGGGTGACCGTCCACGGCGGCGAGGCTGTTGCCGCGGAGCCCACGGGTCCGGCGGTGGTACGGGGATTCGTGGAGGCGATGAACGGCGAACTCGCCGTCGAAGAGGCACCCGGCGGCGGCACCGCGTACGTGATCAGCCTGGCCCGTGCGGTGGCCTGACGGCGATGGCGCCGGGTTGGCCGGCGATCCGGGGCATCAAGACCGCGTTGTGATGCCGGGTGCCGGCGTCAGGGGTTCATCAGGGAGGGTGAACCGGCGCCCGGGAACTGCGCCGGCGGCCCTGTCCTTATGTGCCGACCACCCCGGGATCACCCGATCGGGGACTCCTGTCCGGCCGGAATCCCCGATCGGTACGACAACGGCTTCTGAAGTGAAACGCGCAGGTCAGGGCGTGAGGCGGTTCGGGCCGCGGAAGAGGAAGGTCGCCTCGCGGATCGAATCCAGGCCGAGCATCACCATCAGGACGCGCCCCAGTCCCATGCCCAGCCCACCGTGGGGAGGGCAGCCGTACCGGAACACGTTCAAGTAGTCCCGCATCTGCTCCGTGTTCATGCCCTTGTCGGCGGCCTGCTTGAGCAGCACGTCGTAACGGTGCTCGCGCTGGGCGCCGGTGGTGATCTCGAGCCCCTTCCACAGCAGGTCGAAGCTGAGGGTCGTGTCAGGGTGTTCCGCCGACCGCATGTGGTAGAACGGCCGAATGCCGGTCGGGTAGTGGGTGATGAACACGAACTCGTGGCCGGTGTGCTCCTTGATGTACGCGGCGATCCTTCGCTCGCCGTCCGGGTCGAGGTCCTCCTTGCCTCCCTCCGGGTCCCACCCGCCGGCCCGCAGCACCTCCTGTGCGTCGGCCATGGTGATGCGCGGGAACGGTGTCTCCGGTACCACCACCTCCACCCCGAAGTGCTCCCGGATCGCTTCGCCGTGCAGCTCGGCGACCTTTGCGACGGCGTGGGCCAGCATCCGCTCCTCGAAGACCATGACGTCCCCGACGTCCGCGATCCACGCCAATTCCAGGTCCACGCCCGTGAATTCGGTGGCGTGCCGGGAGGTGAAAGACGGTTCGGCCCGGAACACCGGACCGACCTCGAAAACCCGGTCGATGCCGGCGGCGATCGCCATCTGCTTGTAGAACTGCGGCGACTGAGCCAGAAACGCGGAACGGTCGAAGTAGCCGAGCTCGAAGACCTCCGCGCCGGACTCCGAGGCGGTGCCCATGAGTTTCGGGGTGTGCATCTCGGTGCAGCCCTGGGCGTACGCGTACTCGCGCATCCCCTGCTCCAGGGTCGTCTGCACCGCGAACAGCAGACGGGCCGTGGTCCTCCTGCGGATGTCCAGGAAGCGCCAGTCCAGGCGTTGCTCCGGGCCGGTGTGCTCGTCGATCGGCAGCGGGGTCTCGGCCCGGTTCAGGACCTCGATCGACTCGGGGACGATCTCGAGACCGCCGAGCTTGACCACGCTGTTGTCGAGGACCCGGCCGACGATCCGCACTGCGGACTCGGGGGTGAGGTGTTCGAGCTGCTCCTCCAGCAGGTCGGCCTCTCCGCCGCGCTCGTGGGTCACCTGCGCCATGCCGGTGTGGTCGCGCACGAGGACGAACTGCATCCTGCGTTGCAGCCGAAGGGTGTTGACCCAGCCTGAGACGGAGACGGTCCGACCGATGTGTTCGCGAAGGTCGGAGATCAGGACACGGGAAGTCGGGTGGATCATCGCTGCCCTCCAGGGGCGTCGTCATGATCCCTTGGGAGCGTGGGCGAGAAGGGTACTCGCGGTGCCACCACGCCTTTGCCGTCGCCGATCGGCGGCGGCCTCGTTCAGGCCCGGTAACGGGGGCCGGCCGGCGGGGCATTGGGCCGAGGCCTTTCCTCCCCGCGCTCGGGAGTGTCTTCGCCCGGGGGCGAGGCTGCCTTTCCAGCTTCCGGCAGCTCTCTGAACTCGCCTGGCCCCGTGGTTACTCGTCTCCGTCAACGCTTTCCCCCAGCATAGTGGGGCGTCGCCGGAGCGGCAATGAAATAGACGACTGACGACGGGTCCAACGGTTCGCGCATGGAGGATTCGCGCGGGACTGTCCAGCGCCAATTGATCGGGCACATGACTCCGCTGATGACCGACCAGTTCCTTGTGGGCGAGCCTGCGCGGCGTTCCTGCGAAGCGGCCCGGTCCACCGGACGGGTTCCCGTCCCTGTCGCCGGACATGGAGCCGGCGGTCACCGCGGCGGGGTTCGCCGCGCGCGCCACGGCGGTGCGACCACGCCGTGATGGCTGGTCAGATGACCTCCGGCAGGCGGTAATGCCGGCCCGTCCGCACCGACAGCAAGTTCTTGCGGAAAGTTTCCGAAAGTTCTTGCCATCGTCGTCGATCACCTGTTTGACTCTGCTTCCGTTACCGCAGTCGAGGTCAGCCCGGTGTGTCGCTGGCCGGTCCAAGGAGTGTCGGGTGGCGCAGACGGCAGTGGCGGAGCCCGGGGTCCGAGGCGACGAGGGCGGCTTCACGCTCCTTGCGCCGGAAGGGACGTCGTACCGGGTCGACATCACGGACGGGGTGTTCGCGCCGGAGAACTCGCTGCTGGCCGGGTACTGCGAGGGTCGTAGAGTGGTTGCCTTCCTCGGTCCGACCGTCGACCGGCACTACGGGCAGCAGCTGCGCCGCTACCTCAACTCCTTCTTGACGCAAGGAAGTTGGAGCGTGGTCAGGCTCCCCGGCGGTGAGCAGCACAAGACGATGGCCTCGGTGGAGGAGATCTGCGCCCAGGCCAAGGCCGCCGGACTGGACCGGCGCGGTGTGATGCTCGCGGTCGGCGGCGGAGTCACCTGCGACCTCGTCGGGTTCGCGGCGGCGATCTTCTGCCGAGGTGTGCGGTACATCAAGGTCAACACGACGCTGGTCGGGCAGGTCGACGTCGGTGTCGGTGTGAAGACCGGTGTCAATGCTCTCGGCACCAAGAACATGCTCGGGGCGTACCACCCCGCGCACGCCTCGATCAACGACCCGGCCTTCCTGAAGACACTGACGGAGCGTCAGATTCGCTGCGGCCTCGGTGAGATCGCCAAGATGGCGATCATCAAGGACGCACGGCTCTTCCGCGCACTGGAGGAGCACCCCGAGGTCTTTCGGCGGCCCTGCCCGGAGCCTTCCCGGCTCTCCGGCCCGGACGGTGTCCGGCGAGGCCTGGAGGACTACGTGCTGCGCACCGCGATGGCGTTGATGCTGGAGGAGCTCTGTCCGAACCTCCGTGAGCACGATCTGGCCCGGCTGGTCGACTTCGGCCACACCTTCGGCCCGGCGATCGAGACGGCCAGTGGCTACCGGATCGCACACGGGGAATCGGTGGCCATCGACATGGCTCTTTCCGCCCACCTGGCCCGGGAGTTGGGGCTGATCGGTGCCGAGGACTGCGAGCGGATCACCCGCCTGATCGTCGACCTCGGCCTCCCGGTCCACGACCCGCAGACCTGCACGCCGGAGCTGATGGACCGGGCGCTCAGGGCTTCCTGGGAACGGCGCGGCCGGCGTCTGCACCTGGTGGTGCCCGACGGCATCGGCTCGGCGGTCTTCGTCGACGACCTGGAGGACGTCCCCGCCGCCGCCCTGACGAGCGCGCTGGAGTCGCTCGCCGCCGTCCGGCACCCGCTCGCCACCTCCCGCTGACGTCGGCCCTGGTTGCCACCCGACTTCGCCTCGCCCGACAGGAGCCGTACCGAGATGAGCCACGCCGAACGTCCCTCGACCCCGGGTGCGCCCCACCTCAGGGTGTCCAACCTGCGTGAAGGGCTGCTTCGCGGGATCACCGCCGACCACGGCGGAGTCGGGACGATCCTGGCGCACCGGGTGTACCGCCGCGAGGACGCCCCGGCCGGCGTCGCCTTCATCGACCTGGTGGTGCTGCCTCCGCACACCTCCATCGGTCTGCACCGCCACGCGGACAACCAGGAGACCTATGTGGTCCTGTCCGGTCAGGGCCGGATGACACTGGACGGTGAGGCGTTCGAGGTCCGCGCCGGAGACGTGATTCCCAACCGCCCGTACGGCGAGCACGGCCTCGCCAACACCTCGGACGACGACCTCCAGCTGCTGGTGTTCGAGACGGGCCCGCTGGACGGTGCCCGTTGAGCGGCCCCCGCCAGCGGGAACGGCTGGCGGAGGAGGCCGTGCACCTGGCCCCGGGAGCCTCCGAGGAGGCCGCGCTGGGCCGCAGGGTCTTCGTGGAGGGCCGCGGTGCGGTGCTCACCGATCTGGACGGCAACCAGTACATCGACCTCGCGGCTGGCACGCTCACCCAGTCGCTCGGGCACTGCCATCCGGAGGTCGTGGCCGCGCTCACCGCACAGGCCGAACGCCTGTGGAACGTCCATGACTTCGCCACCGCCGGCCGTGCCGCCCTGTGTGACCTGCTGGCCGACCTGCTGCCGGAGCAGCTGGACACCTACGCCTTCTTCTCCACCGGCGCCGAGGTCGTCGAGGCCGCGCTGCGAGCCGTCCAGGCGGTCGCCGAGCCCGGTCGCAACCGGATCGGCGCGCTGCGCTACGGCTTCCACGGCAAGACCCAGGGCGCGCGGATGCTGGTCCACTGGGACATCGGCAACCAGGCCTTCGCGGGCAACAGCGTGCTGGGCTACTCCCCCTACTGCTACCGCTGCCCGCTCGACCTGGAGTACCCCTCCTGCGGGGTGCGCTGCGCGACCCTGGTGCGGCGTCACATCGCCGAGAAGTCCAACGTGTCCGCGCTGGTCTTCGAGCCGGTGCTGGGCGCGGCCGGGGTGATCGTGCCGCCGCCCGGCTACTGGGAGCAGATCGCCGAGAGCTGCCGGGAGCACGGGGTGCTGCTCGTTGCGGACGAGGTGCTCACCGGCGGCGGGCGCACCGGCACCTTCCTGGCCAGTGAGCAGTTCGGCATCGATCCCGACCTGGTCACCCTGTCCAAGGGCATGGCCTCGGGCTTCCCCTTCGCCGTGCTCGCGGGGCGGGCCGAGGTGCTGCGCCACCCGCGGGCCGCCCGGGCCGGCTCGACCGCCTCGACCTATGCCAACAACCCGCTCGGCATCGCCGCCGCGCGGGCCACCCTGGAAGTCGTCAGTCGTGACGCCCTGATCGGCCAGGTGGCCGTGCTGGGCGCCGTCATGGACGACCGGCTGGCCCGGATGCAGGAGCGCTACCCGGTGCTGGGCGACGTGCGGGGCATCGGCCTGCTGCACGGGCTGGAGTTCGTGCGCGACCGCACCACCCGTGAGCCCGCCCCCGAGATCGCCCGCGCGGTCTACCGGCACGCCCTCGACCTCGGGCTGCGGACCGCCATCGGAGGACATGTCATCCGACTGGCGCCACCGTTCACCATCGACCGCCCTCTGCTGGAGGAGGGTCTCGGGCTGCTCGCCCAGGCCCTGGAGCGCGCCACCGGGGGCCGGCAGTGATCGTCGCGGAGAACCTGGTCAAGGACTTCCGGGTGCATGAGCGCAGACCGGGCCTGCTCGGCAGCCTCGGCACCCTGTTCAGCCGCGAACACCGGCTGGTGCGGGCGGTCTCCGGGGTCTCGTTCGAGATCCCCGCGGGGGCCAAGGTCGCCTACATCGGGGCCAATGGCGCGGGCAAGTCCACGACCGTCAAGATGCTCACCGGCATCATGACCCCCACCTCGGGCCGGGCCCTCGTGGCGGGCCTGGAACCGTACCGGGAGCGGCGCCGCAACGCCGCCAACATCGGCGTGGTCTTCGGCCAGCGCAGCCAGCTGTGGTGGGACCTGCCGGTGCTCGACTCGTTCCGCATCCTGCGCAGCATCCACGACGTCCCCGACACGGTCTACCGGCGGAACATGGCGCTCTACCGGGAACTGCTCGACCTCGACGCCCTCGGCAACACACCGGTGCGGCAGCTCAGCCTCGGGCAGCGGATGCGCGCCGAGGTCGCCGCCAGCCTGGTGCACGACCCGAAGGTCGTCTTCCTGGACGAGCCCACGGTGGGCCTGGACCTGGTGCTCAAGGAAGCGGTGCGCGAGCTGGTCAATCGGGTCAATGCCGAGCTCGGCACCACTGTGCTGCTGACGAGCCACGACATGGGCGACATCGGCGCGATCTGCGACCGGGTGCTGGTGGTCGACCGGGGAGAGGTGGTGCACTCCAGCAGCGTGCACGAGCTGCTGCGCACCGCCGACACCCGCGCGGTGCTCTTCGAGCACGAGGGCGACCCGGCGGCTCCGGCGGACGCGATCGCCCTGATCGAGGCGAAACTCGACGGGGCATCGGCCTCCGTGGTCGAAGGCGGCCGGATCCGGGTCGAGTACCCGGCGGGACGTTGGACCAGCCGCCAGGTCATGGGTCTGCTGCTGGACCACTTCGACGTCACCGACTGCGTGGTCCCCGAACCGGACCTGGAGTCGGTGCTGCGCCGCATCTACACCGGCGGCCGCCACCCGGCGCCGCGGCCGGAGGCGGTGGGATGACCCGGGCCGGCACCGTCCCGGGGCACCTGCGCCGATACGCGCCGTTCACCGCGGCGAGCCTGCAGGGGCTGCTCCAGTACCGCGCGACCTTCCTGATCAACGCGCTCACCGCGGCCACCGCCGTCGGCGTGCAGGTCTTCCTGTGGCGCGCCGTGTACGCGGGCCGCAGCGGCGGCCTGCCCGGCGGCTACGACCTGCCGCAACTGACCACCTACGTCCTGCTGGCCCAGGTGCTCGGCCTGATGCAGGCCAGCAGGGTGGACGAGGAGGTCTCCGGGGAGGTGCAGCGCGGCGACATCGCGGTGTCGCTGCTGCGTCCGGTCAGCTATCCGCTGGCCCGCTTCGCCGCCGGCCTGCCGGTGTCGCTGACCAACGCCACGCTGGTCGCCGTCCCCGTGGTGGTGCTGTACGCGCTGGTGCTGCCGCTCTCCGCGCCCAGCCCGCAGGGCGTGCTGCTCTTCGGCTGCTCCGCCGCCCTGTCCCTGGTGATCGGCTTCGGCGTGAACCTGCTGGTCGGCCTCGCCGGTTTCGTCACCACCAATGTCTGGGGCGTGCGCATCGTCAAGGACAGCGTGGTGGCGTTCTTCGCCGGGCAGGTCGTGCCGCTGGCGCTGATGCCCGGCCCGCTGGCGGCGGTCGCGCAGCTGCTGCCCTTCCAGGGAATGGTCGACGGGCCGCTGCGGCTGCTCCTCGGCCGGTACCACGGGCCGCTGGGCGCCGCCGGGATCCTCGGTGTGCAACTGGTGTGGGCCGTGGCGCTGAGCGCTCTGGTCGCGCTCGCCTGGCGCGGTGCGGTGCGCCGGGTGGAGGTGCTCGGCGGATGAGGCCCGTCTCCACCACGGTCCGCTACGTCCGGCTGACCTGGCAGCTGAGCGCCGTCAGCGTGCACCGGCTGACCGAGTACCGGATGGACTTCCTGCTCGGCGCCGGCGGTCTGGTGCTGCGGGTGGTCTGCCAGGCCGCGGTGATCGGCATGGTCTTCCGGCAGGTCCCGGAGATCGCCGGCTGGCACTACGACCAGGTCCTGTTCCTGCTCGGGTTCTCGCTGCTGCCGCGTGGCCTGGACCGGATGTTCACCGACCAGCTGTGGATCCTGGCCCGCAAGCTCGTGCAGAACGGCGAGTTCTTCCGCTACCTGATCCGGCCGGTGCACCCGCTGTTCTCGCTGCTGTCCGAGCGCTTCCTCTACCCCGACGGCTTCGGGGAGCTGCTCACCGGGGCCGGGCTGGTCTGGTACGCCGGCCACCGGCTCGCGCTCACTCCGGACGCCTCCCGACTCCTGCTGGCCCCGGTGCTGGTGCTGTGCGGCGCCCTGATCCTCGCCTCGATCAAGACGCTGTTCGCTTCGCTCGCCTTCTGGACCACCAACAGCTTTCCGGCCCTGTACGCCGCGAACCAGCTGGGTGACTTCTCCGGCTACCCCCTCGACCTCTACCACCCGTCGCTGCGGTGGCTGCTGACCTGGCTGCTGCCCTACGCGTTCACCGCCTACATCCCCGCCTCCTACCTGCTGTTCGGCCACGCCCGGCTGCTTCCCTGGCTGTTCGCGGTGACCGCGGGCCTGGTGGCGCTCGCCCTGGTCGTCTGGCACCGGGGCACGGACCGTTACGAGATGACCGGGAGCTGATCCTTGGACACCCTGCTGTCGGACGACCTCGCGCCGCCCACGGCCGCCCTCCTGCGTGAGGCCCCCTGGTTGGACGAGACCAGCCGCCGCTCCGGGCGCTTCGAGGTGCTCGACCAGGCCGTGCTGGGCGGGATCCAGCTGCTGCTGGTCGGCGCCGGTGGCGATCCGGCCGAGTCGGCCGACGGCTCCCGCTGGTTCGTCCCGGTCTTCGAGGACGCCCCGGGCCGAGCCGCGACCGGCACCGCCGCCTTCGACCGGGCAGTGGTCGACGCGCTGCGCGATGGACTGCGGCTGCCCACCCGACGCGGCAACGTGATCGAGTTCCACGGTGAACCCGCCGCCTACCGGGGGCAGTTGCCCTTCGATCCGGGCTGGTGTTCCAACGCCCTGTCACTGCTGGACCTCGGCGGCACGGCGCACGCCCACAAGACCTACCGCCGGGTCAGCGTCGGCACCCGCGAGCCCGAACTGCTGCGGCTGATGAGCGGCAGCGGCCGCACCCAGCAGCCCGTCGGCGACTACAGCTACGTGGACACCGCCTCCGGACGGCGCGAGCCCCTCGGCGTGGTCTACCGCTATGCCGAAGGCGAGGGTCTCAACATCCCCCTGCGCACCGGGATCCGGTCGCTGTGGCCGCTGTTGCACGCGGGCGCCGACCCGGAGACCGCGGTCGCCGCCTCCCAGCAGGCACTGGCCGCGCCGCTGCGGGCCACCGGGCGGTTCCTGCGCGACTTCCACCGGGATCTCGCCGAACGCCTCGGCCCCTACCCGGAGTTCCCCGTCGCAGGCTGGCTCGCGGAGACCGCCGAGCGGCTGGCGGCGCTGACCCCGCTGATCCGTGCCGACGCGCGCTTCCCGGTTCCGGCGCGCGAGGCCGCCGTCCGCGGCCTCGGCGCCGAGCTCGGCCGCATCGCGGAGCTGCCACCGCGGCCCTGGCCGAGCGGCCCGTGCCACGGCGACCTGCACCTGTCGCACGTCGTACGACTGGAACGGCCGGACGCCTCCTGGGAGTTGTGCGTCATCGACCTGTCCACCGGGCGGTCGGACCCGGCCGATCCCGGCACCGCCCAGTCGCCCTGGCAGGACCTGGCCGCTCTCCGCCGCGGCATCGAGATCTTCACCGCGGACGAGTTTGCCGACCACGCCGCCGAAACCCTCGGCCTGGACCCCGAGGACACCTGTCGCACCGCCCTGCTCCAAACCGCCGACGTCGCACCGGACACCCCCGGCTGGACCGCGGAACGCCTGGCCGGCCTCAAGAGGCTGCGCCGCGCCGCCGGAATGTGGGCCGAGCGCGTCGGCGACCTGCTCGTCGGCGGCGACCCGGACCTCGCCGGGCACCCGGCCTGGCGGCTGTTCCGGCTGCGCCGACTGCTCCACGAACTCGACTACGCCTACGCCCACGACCGCGCCTACCACGCCGCGATCAACCTGCGGCACGCCGTGGAGGCCGGCGGCCTCCCGGCCGCCCGGTGAAGGAGCGACACCCCGTGCACGTCATAGAGACCTACTTCGAGTGCGGGGGCTTCGACCACCGCTTCCTCCAGGGCGGCATCTCCGTCTACCTGTGGAACCTGTCCAAGGCACTCGCCGGGCAGGGCCACCGCGTCTCCGTCGTCACCCCCGCTCACGGCCGCCTCGACGACCTCCGCGCCGACTACGACCTGGAGACCCTCGACTACGAGGACAGCTACGAGCTGCCGCTGGTGCTCGACCCGGCCACCTGGGGCACCGCCTTCCCGCCCGAGGTCGGCATCCCGCTGACCACCACGGCCCACCGGCTGCGCCTGGACGGCGTGGACCTGTACTTCCTCTCCGACCGCCTGCTGGACGAACTGCCCGACCGGTTCTACCCGCCGTACCACACCAAGGGCAGCGACCTGGTCTTCTTCAAGCCGCTCGCCTACCAGGTGGGCGCCGTACGGTTCATCCGCCGGCACTTCGCCGACGAGAAGGCGCTGATCCACGCCCACGAGCCCTACTACCACTACCTGCTCCCCGCGGCCTTCCGCGACGACCCGACCAAGCTGGTCGTCGGGACGGTGCAGAGCAACATGCCGATCACCAAGAAGGTCTACCGGCCCAAGGTCGAGCGGCTGTTGCGGTTCCTCGACGCCGGGATCGAGCTGCCCGCCGAGGACGAGGCGCCGGACCGCCCGCGCACCGAACACGAGACGATCCTGAGCGCCTATCAGCAGCGCACCCACCTGCACTACGAGTACGGTCCGGGGCACGTGCGCGTCTACGACCTCGTCGCCGACCACGCGGACCTCGTCGACTTCCTGTCGCCGGGCCACCTGGCGTTCTACACGGACTTCGCGGACACCCCCTTCGAACGGCTCTTCACCCGTCTGCCCGTGCGCGACACGGTGGCCCGCAACGCCCACAAGAGCTTCGTCGGCGGCTGTGCCATCGGCTCCCGCTGGACCGCGCAGGAGCGGCCCGCCGTGGACCGGGCGGCGGTCCTCGGCGGGCTCGGGCTCGACCCCGACGTGCCGACCTTCTTCCACAACGCCCGCTATGCGGTGAACCACAAGGGCCAGGTCGAGCTGTTCCGGGCGGTGGACCGGGTACTGAACGAGGGGCTCGCCGCCAACTTCGTGCTGCGCTGCATCAGCGACGGCGGGATCGACGACCCGTACCTGCGCGAGGTCGTCGAACGCCACAAGGGCCGCATCCACCTGGAGTGCGAGCGGGTCGAGGAACAGCGGATCACGGAGTACGCCGCCTCCTGCGACTTCTGCCTGTTCCCCTCGAAGTTCGAGATGGACACGTTCCTCATCGCCCAGGGTGAGGCGATGTCCGTCGGCGCCGTGCCCATTGCCACCGCACAGCTGGGCATGGCCCACTTCGGGCACGTCGCCGATCCCCTGGACGGCCCCTTCGCGGCGCGGGCCACCGGCTTCGCCGTCAACCGGTCCTTCGCGGAGGACGACGCGCTCCTCGTCGACGCCCTTGCCGCGCGCATCCGCCAGGCCGCCGCCCTGCTGCGCGAGCGCCCCGGGGAGTACCGCCGGCTCCGGGCCAACGCCATCGCCACGGCGGGGGAGTTCACCTGGGACCAGGTCGCCCGGCTCCACCTGGAGGCGTTCACCCCGCTGTGGGAGGGACGCCGTCCCGAGCCGGACACCGACGTGCTGCTGCGGCACGGCTGGTTCGACCTGCTGGGCGACGAGGCCTACCAGGCCCGTCCGGACGCGATCGCCGAGGCCGCCGCCCGGTTCGGCGACGCCGAGGCCTACCGGCGCTGCCGCGAGCTGGACCCGGCCGCGGCCCGCGCCCTGTTCGAGGCGGCCTGGTCGCGCGCAGACTTCGACCGCTGCGCGGCCGCCGCCGAGGCCGACCCGTCGCTGAGCGCCCGCCTGGCCGGGCGTTGCACGGTCGCGGACGGCCGGATCGTCTACCGCCTGCCGCACGCCGAGCGCGTCGAAGCCGTCACCCTCACCCCGCCCGGAGCCGGCCGCCGGGAGGTCGCCGTACGCGCGCTGGAGCGCACCGCGCCCGGCGAGTTCACCGGCCCCCTGACCTGCGAACCCGACGACCCTGGAGGGGAATTGACCCTTCTGCTGACCCTGTCCGACGGCCGTTCCGCCTGGGACGTGGTGCGCCATGACTGACGGGGTGCGTGCCACGCTGCTGGCCGGCGGCGAGGGCCGCCGCATGGGTGCGCTCGGCACGGGACGGCTCAAGCCGCTGGTCCCGTTCGGCGGCTCCTGCCGGCTCGTCGACTTCTCGCTCGCCAACGCCGAGGCCTCCGGCTTCGGCGAGGTGCTGCTGCTGTCCCAGTACGAGGAACGGCAGTTGATGGACGACCTGTACCGCACCTGGTGGCGGCCCGGTTTCCGGGTCCATTTCGGTCCCTACGACCAGCCCTACCGCGCCGGCGAGGGCTACCGGGCCCTGGACCGGACCGCGCCGCCGGAGCGTGGCACCGCGGACGCTCTGATCCGCAAGGCCCCGTACCTGTTCGGGCCGGACACCTCCGAGGTCCTGGTGCTGCACGCGGACCACGTCTACCGCTTCGACTACGGGCCGCTGATCGACGCCCACCGGCGTTCCGGCGCCGCGCTCACGCTCGCCTACCAGCGGATCGAGCGTCGCTACGTCCACCTGTTCGGCATGGTCGACTTCGATGCGGCGGGCCGGCTCACCACCTTCGTGGAGAAGCCCGCCGAGCCGACCAGCGACCTGGTCTTCGCCGCCTTCTGCGTCTTCGATGCGGCCCGGCTGCACCACTACCTGGAACTGCTGGACGGCACCGACTGGCAGCACGACATCAGCCGGGACGTCATTCCGGCCATGCTCGCCGGCGGCGAGTCGGTCCTCGGCCACGAGGTCCGCGGCCACTGGGAGGACATCGGCACCGTGGACCGCTACCACCGGGCCCACCTGGCGCTACTGGACCACGACCCGTCCATGACCGTCAGTCAGCTTCCTTGCACGATAAGGCCCGAGGTGGCTCGCCGACTGGTCGATACGGGCCCCGGGCTGACCCGCAGCCTGGTCGCGGCCGACCTGGTCAACGACGGGCTGATCGCGCACAGCGTCGCGTTCCCCGGCGCCCGGGTCGGAGCCGGGGCGCGAGTGCGCCGCAGCGTGCTGCTGCCGGGTGCCACCGTGCCGGCCGGGGCCGAGATCGACGGCGCGGTGGTGCTGGAGGACGGAACCGTGCAGCAGGTGGAGACCCCGCCGTCCGTCGAGCTTGCCGGGGTGGGCTTCCGTGGCTGACGCTTTCACCGTCGTCGACCTGGGCGGCACCACCCTGCGCACCGCCCGCTACGCGCCCGGGACGGGCGTCCTGACGGATGTCCGGCGCACCCCGACCGAGGGCCTGGCCCGCCATCCCGGCGCCCCCGTGCCGATCCTGCAGGACAGGGTGGCGCGGCAGCTGGCCGACCTGACCGCCGAAGCGGTGGCGCGGCACGGCAGCGGCGCGGTCGGCCTCGCCTTCGCCGGACCGGTCACCGCCGACGGACGGGTGCTGGCCGCACCCACCGTCTGGGGCGAGCGCGGCGCGCCGCTCCCGCTGCGGCTGCTGCTGGAGGAGCGGCTCGGGCTCCCCGTGGTCGTCGTCAACGACCTGACGGCCGCGGTGTGGCGCTACGTCAGCGGCCCGGACGAGGCCCCGTTCTGCCTGATCACCGTGAGCTCCGGCATCGGTAGCAAGGTGTACCGGGCGGGCGAGGTGCTGCTGGACGCCGAGGGCCACGGCGGCGAACTCGGCCACTGGACCTGCGATCCCTCGCCACACGCGCCGCTGTGCGACTGCGGGGGCCGCGGCCACCTCGGTGGGATCGCCTCCGGCCGAGGCATGCTCGCCGCCGCGCGCCGTGCCGCCCACGCCGACCCGGAGGGCTACGCCCGCTCGGCCCTCGCACGGGCCGCCGCGGACCCGGAGCTGCTGGACAATCCGGCGCTGGTGGCGGCGGTGCGCGGCGACGACGCGTTCGCCACGGCGGTGCTGCGGAGCGGCCTGGCCCACCTCGCCTCCGCCATCACCTCGGTGTTCACCTCGATCGGCGTGCGCCGGTACATCCTGATGGGCGGCTTCGCGCTGGCTGTGGGCCCCCGGTTCGCCGCGCTGCTCACCGAGGAGTTGGAGCGCCTCGGCTGCTTCGGCCTGGATCCGGCGGAGATCCGCCGGATGGTCGTGCTCGGGGCGCCCGACGACGACCACGGGCTGATCGGCGCCGGTCGGCTGCTGGCCGCGCGGGGCGCCGCGTACCAGGTGGTGACGGTCGCATGAGCTCCACCGTTCCCCACGCGGACGGGGCCACCACCCTGATCGTCGGCAGCGGCTTCGTCGGCCGCGCGGTGGCCGCCCGGGTGGCCCGGGACGGCGGTCGCGCCGTGCTCGCCTCCCGTCGACCGCCCGCCGGGGCGGACGCGCCGTGGGTGCGCCTGGACGCCGCCGACCGGGCTGCCTGCGCGCGCGTCGTGGACCAGGTGCGGCCCGACCGGCTGGTCCTGGTCCACGGGCCCTCCGACGTGACCTGGTGCGAGGCCGACCCGGTGCGCGCCGAAGAGCTGCACACCGCCGCCGCGGCCCACCTCACCGCCGCCGCGGCCGGCCGCCGCCTGGTCCTGGTCTCCACCGACAACGTCTTCGACGGCTCGTCCGCCGACAACGACGAGTCCGCCGCCACCGCCCCCGCCAACGCCTACGGGCGGGCCAAGCTGGCCGCCGAGCGGATCGTCCGCGCCACCCCGGACACCACGGTGCTGCGGGTGAGCCTGGTCTACGGCTGGGAGCCGGCCGACTCGGCGAAGTGGCTCAACTTCTTCGCCGCCTGCGCCCACCGGCTCCGCTCGGGGGAGACCGTGGAGGCGCCGCACGACCAGTGGACGACCCCGGTCATGGTGGACGACGTCGCGGCGGTGACCGCCGCCGCCCTGGCGCCGGGCGCGCCCGCACTGCTCCACCTCGGTGGCCCCGACCGGGTGTCCCGCGCCGCCTGGGCCGAGTCGATCGCCGACGCCCTGGACCTGCCGCGCACCCGGGTGCTCCGGGTGCCCCGGGCCCACGGCCGGTACGCCAGCCGCCCCGCCCACACCTGCCTGACCAGTTCCCTGCTGGACGGCTTCCTCCTGCGGCACGGCTTGCGGGTGCGCGGCGTCGCCGAGGGGATGCGCGAGCTGTTGGAGGTCCGACCTTGATCCGCACCGTCCGCTCCCGCGAGGTCTACCGGAACAGGTGGATGACCGTCCGCGAGGACGACGTCCTGGGCCCCGACGGCGATCCGGGCCTGTACGGGGTCATCGACAAGCCCGACTACGCACTGGTGATCCCCCTCCAGGAGGACGGCAGCGTGCACCTGGTGGAGCAGTACCGCTACCCGGTCGGCGGACGCTACTGGGAGTTCCCCCAGGGCTCCTGGCCCGCCGGCCACCAGGGCACCACGCCGCTCGACCTGGCCCGCGCGGAGCTGCGCGAGGAGACCGGACTGCGGGCCGCCCGGATGACCCACCTCGGTCGGCTGCACGTCGCCTACGGCTACTCCAGCCAGGGCTGTCACGTCTTCCTCGCCGAGGAGCTGACCCAGGGTGCGCCCGAACGGGAGGCTACCGAGGCCGACATGCGCCAGCGCCGGGCCGGTCCGGAGGAGTGGCGCGAGCTGGTCCGCTCCGGCCGGATCACCGACGCCGCGACGCTGGCCGCGTACGCCCTGCTGACGCTGCACCAGCCGGAGGGGCGATGACCGCGCCACCCCGCTTCACCGTCGTCGCCACCGATCTGGACGGCACCCTGCTCCGCGACGACCTGACGGTTTCCGCCCGCACCCGCACCGCGCTCGCCCGGGCGCGGGCGAGCGGCGCCCGCCACCTGGTCGTCACCGGCCGCCCGGCCGGCGGCTGCCGCAGCCTTCTGGCGTCCCTGGACTACCAGGGCTTGGCCGTGTGCGGCCAGGGTGCGCAGCTGTACGACGCCACCACGGACCGGCTGCTGTCCACGGCGCAACTGGACCGGCCGGGCGCACGGGCGCTGGTCGACCGGATCGCCGAGGCCGCCGGACCACTCGAGTTCGGCGTGGTCACCGCGGGGCCGACCGGGGACTTCCTGGTCACCAGCGCCTTCGGCGACCGGGTCCGGCACGGGTGGCGCCTGGTGCGCGATCCGGAGGAGCTGTGGGCGCAGCCGGTCGAGAAGGTGCTGATCCGCGGCAGACGGATGGACGACGACCGGCTGGCCGCGTTGGCCGCGCGGATCTGCGCCGGCCGGCTCGCGGTCACCCACTCCGGGGAGGGCATGGTCGAGCTGTTGCCCGTCGGCGTGAGCAAGGGCAACGGTCTGGCCGCGGCCGCCCGTCTGCTCGGCTTCTCCGCCGCCGACACCGTCGCCTTCGGCGACATGCCCAATGACATCCCGATGCTCGACTGGGCCGGGCACGGCGTCGCGATGGGAAACGCCCACCCGGACGTGCTCCGCCGCGCCGACGAGATCGCCCCCACGAACGAAGAGGACGGCGTCGCCGCGGTCCTGGAGCAGCTCTTCCCACCCGTCCCCCACCTCGACACAGAACCGAGCAGCAGCCATGTCCCGATCCGCTGACATCAACCGCGACCTGACCGAGCTGGCCCGGCTCCACGGTGTGGCGACCCGCTACACCACCGACCTGGGCCGGGCGGTCGACATCTCGCCCGACACCCTGCGCGCCGTGCTCGCCGCCCTCGGCGCCGACACGAGCAGTTCCGCCGGCATCCGGGACGCCCTCGCCGAGCGCCGGGAGGCCCTCGCCCACCGGCTGCTGCCGCCCGCCGTGGTGCTGCGCGCGGGCCACCCGCGCGCCGATCTGGCCACCCCGGCCGGGGCCGAGCTGTGGATCGAGACCGAGCAGGGCGCCCGCCACCGTGTCGGCGGCCTCGGCCGGGAGCTGGCGGGCCTCCCCGTCGGCCACCACGTCCTGCACGCCGAACGCGCAGGCCGGGCCGAGGCCGTTCCGCTGGTGGTCGCCCCGGAACGCCTGGCGGGGCCGGAGCGCCGCCACTGGGGCTTCCTGGTGCAGCTGTACTCGTTGCTCTCGCACCGCTCCTGGGGCCTTGGCGACCTGGGTGACCTGGCCGAACTCGCCTCCTGGGCGGGTGGGCTGGGCGCCGGGTTCGTCCTGCTCAACCCGTTGCACGCCTACGTGCCGGGGCCGCTGCCCGACCCGTCCCCGTACCGGCCGAGCAGCAGGCGCCACGCCGACCCGATGAACCTGCGCGTCGAGGCCGTCGCCGAGTTCGCCGAGCTGACCGGCGACGACCGCGCGCAGGCCGACCTCCTGCTCGGGCAGGCACGGGAGCTGAACAAGCGGGTGCAGGCGGGCGAGCTGATCGACCGCGAGGCCGCCCGGTCCTTGAAGCTCCAGGCCCTGGAGCTGGTGCACCGGGTCCCCCTCCGCCCTGCCCGGGAGCAGGCCTACCGGCGCTACGCCGAGGCCGGCGGTCCCGGACTGGACGACTTCGCCCTGTGGTGCGCGCTCGCCGAGGTGCACGGTCCGCGCTGGCGCTCCTGGCCCGACGGGCTGCGCACTCCCGACGGCACCGGGATCGCGGCGGCACGGGCCGCGCTCGGCGACCGGGTCGCCTTCCACCGGTGGCTGGCCTGGCAGGTCGACGAGCAACTCGATCGGGCGCAGCTCGCCGCGACGGGGGCGGGCATGGCGATCGGGCTGATGCACGACCTCGCGGTGGGCGTGGACCCGGAGGGCGCGGACGCCTGGTGCTTCCAGCCGTACCTCGCGAGCGGGATGACCGTCGGGTGCCCGCCCGACGACTTCAACCGCAGCGGGCAGGACTGGGGGCTGCCGCCGTGGCGCCCCGACACCCTGGCCGCGTCCGGCTACGCGCCGTTCGCCGAGGTGGTGCGGGCGACCCTGCGGCGGTCCGGAGCCCTTCGTCTCGATCACGTGATGGGCCTGTTCCGGCTCTGGTGGATCCCCGAGGGCGCCCGGGCCGACCAGGGCACCTATGTCCGCTACGACCACGAGGCATTGCTGGGCGTGCTGGCCCTGGAAGCGCACCGGGCCGGCAGCATCGTCATCGGCGAGGACCTGGGCACCGTCGAGCCGGGGGTGCGCGAGGAGCTGACGGACCGAGGGATCCTCGGCACCTCGGTGCTGCGGTTCGAGTACGCGGGCGGCTCGGAGGAGCGCTCCGGGCCGCTGCCGGCCGAGGAGTGGCGCGCCGACTGCCTCGCCACGCTGACCACCCATGACCTGCCCAGCACGGCCGCCTGGCTGGACGGCGAGCACCTCCGGCTCCATCAGGGCCTGGGCCTGCTCACCCAGCCGGTGGACCAGGCCGAGGCCGCCGCGGCCGCCGAACGCGACGGCTGGCTCGCGGAGTTGGGCCGATGCGAACTGCTCGGACCGGACCGCCCCGCGCAGGACACGGAGTCCGGGGCCGTCCCGAGCCGCGAGACGCTGGCCCTGCACCGCTTCCTCGCCCGGACCCCGGCGAAGCTCCTCGGCGTCTGGCTCCCGGACACCGTGGGCGACCGGCGCCCGCAGAACCTGCCCGGCACCTCCCACGAGTACCCCAACTGGCGGCTGCCCGTGGCCGATCCGCAGGGAAACGCGTTGACACTGGAGGACGTGCGAGCCCACCCGGGCCCGAGAGCGGTCGCCGACCTCTACCGCGACCTGTGACACCACCCCTGTCCCCATCAGAGAGGAATCCCATCCCATGAGCACCGAGACCGACATCCTCGTACTGGGCGGCGCCGGCGTGGACACCATCGTCCACGTCCCCGAGCTGCCGCTTCCGTACGCCGACAGCTACATGATCGACCCGGGCATCGTGACCCGCGCGGGGCAGAGCGGCGACTTCGTGGCCCTCGGCGTGACAGCCCTCGGCCTGCGCACCCACCACATCGACCTGCTCGGCGACGACCCGGAGGGCGACCTGGTCCGCGCGTTCCACCGGGACCGGGGCATCACGCTCACCGAGGTCCCCTCGGTCCAGGGCACCAAGCGAGCGGTCAACCTGGTAGGCCCCGACGGGCGGCGGCTCTCGCTGTACGACAACACCCGTTCCCAGGAGGCCGACCGCCTCCCGGACGCCACGGTGCGCGCCCTCGCCGCGGCCAGTCGGCACGCCCACGTGGTGATCACCTACCCGTGCGCCTTCGCGATGCCCGCCCTGCGTGAGGCCGGCGTCACCATCTCCACCGACCTCCACAACTGGGACGGCGTCAACCCCTACCACGAGCCCTTCGCGCTTGCCGCGGACCTCGTCTTCCTGTCCACCACCGCCCTGGCCGACCCGGAACGCACCATGCGCGACATCGTGACGCGCGGGCGGGCCCGGATCGTCGTGGCCACCGCCGGCGCCGAGGGCGCCTACCTGCTGGCCGACGGGGAGCTGACGCACGTCCCCGCCGTCGCCCCGCCCGCCCCGGTGGTGGACACCAACGGCGCCGGCGACGCCTTCGCCTCCGGCTTCCTGCTCGGCTGGCTCGCGGGCGAGGACGTACGCCGCTGCGCGCTGTACGGCGTCGTGGCCGGAGCGCACGCGTGCACGGTGCCGTCGACCCGCGCCGATGCCATCGGCCGCGACGAGTTGCTGGCCCGGTCCGCCGATCTGCTGACGGCCTCGGACGCGGCCGCGCGGACCGCCCGGCCGGCCGAGTCCGCGAGGGGCGACGCATGACGCGTACGGCAGCGGACGGGCTCCGGTCCGGCTACGACGTCGTGATCCTCGGCGGGGGTGTGGCCGGCTGCGTGGCGGCCTCCCGGCTGAGCGAGGACCCGGCCCGAACCGTCTGCCTCGTGGAGGCCGGGCCCGACTACGGCCCCGAGCAGGAGGCGTGGCCGCGTCCGCTGCTCGACGCCCGTGCCCTGCCGCGCACCGATGTCTGGGAGCGCGGCGCCGCGGTCCACCGCATCCGCGCCCGGGTCCTGGGCGGCTCCTCCTGCGTCAACGGCTGCTGGCACACCTGGGGTTCGCACGCCGACCACGCGCAGTGGACCGCCGCGGGCGGCCCACGCTGGTCGGCCGATGCCATGGCGCCGTACCGCGCCCGGGCGGTCGAGCAGATGGGGCTGCGGCCCGTGCCGGACCGCGAGTTCTCCGCCTGGAGCCGCGCGGCCCTCGCCGCGGCGCACGAACTCGGCTACCAGGAGGTCGACATGGCCGCCCCGGGCGAACCCGGGTACGGCACCCCGCTGCTGAACGCCCACGACGGCCTGCGCTGGAACGCCGCCTTCGGCTACCTCGGACACGCGCGGTCCCGCCCCAACCTGACGGTCCTGGGCGGCGCGCTCGCCGAGCGGCTGGAAGTCCGCGACGGCCGGGTCCGGAGCGTCGAGGTCGCCGTGTCCGGGCGGCGCGAGAGGCTCACCGCGGACACCTACCTGGTGGCCGCCGGCACCTTCGGCTCGCCCGCGTTGCTGCTGCGCAGCGGCATCGGCCCCGCCGACCAGCTCCGTGCGACCGGCATCCGCCCGGAGGTCGACCTGCCCGGAGTCGGCGCCAATCTGAGTGACCAGCCCGGCGTCTTCGTGCCGCTCGCCCCGACCGCCGAGCTCAACTCCGCACTCGCCGCCCGGCAGCGGGACGGCGAACTGTACGTCAGCCGGATGCTGATCCGCGCGGCGAGCGCGCACTGCCCGCCGGGCTCCTGGGACCTGCACGTCCTGCCCTCCGCAGGCGACCCGCTCTTCGGCCGCCTGCCGCCGGGGGAGTACGAGGCGGGCATCTCCGCCTTCCTCATGAAACCCGCCTCCCGCGGCCGGGTCCGGCTCCGCTCGGCGGACCCCGCCGATCCGCTCGACATCGACTCGGGCTTCCTCACCGACCCGGAGGGCCGGGACACCGCCACGCTCCGCACCGGCCTGGCCGTCGTCGAACGGCTGGCCGCCACCTCGCCGCTGCGGCCGCTGGTCGCCCCGCTGACGGGCCGCCCGTCGCAGGACCTGTCCGACGAGGAACTCCGAGCCCGGCTCGGCACCTACTGGCACCCGGTCGGCACCTGTGCCATGGGACGACCCGACGACCCCGCCGCCGTCACGGACGGCGAGGGACGGGTCCGCGGCCTGTCCAACCTCAGGGTCGCCGACGCGTCCGTCCTGCCGACCGTCCCCGCCGCCAACACCCAGCTCCCGGTGCTCGCCCTCGCCGAACTGCTCGCCGACGCGCTCAAGGAGGCCGATTCACGATGACCGCCCACAACGCCGCGCCCGCGGACCACGCCCGGCCCGGAGGCGAGGACCGGCTCGTCTACGGCTGCATGGGGCTCGGCGGAGACTGGAACCACGCCCCCTGCACAACGGCCGACGTCGACCGCGCCGAGGCCGCGGTCCAGGCCGCGCTGGAGGCCGGGATCACCGCGTTCGACCACGCGGACATCTACCGCCACGGCAAGTCCGAGGCCGTGTTCGGCGAGGTACTGTCCCGCGCCCCCGGTCTGCGCGCCCGAATAACCCTGCAGACCAAGTGCGGCATCCGCCTCGCCGACGGCACCCGGCCCGGCCACTACCACCTGGCCGCCCGCAGCATCGTCCAGCGCGTCGAGGAGAGCCTGACCCGGCTGCGCACCGACGTGGTGGACACCCTGCTGCTGCACCGGCCGGACCCGCTGGCCGCGTCGGAGGAGATCGCCGAGGCGCTCCACTCGCTCCACCGCCAGGGCCTGGTCCGGCAGATCGGCGTCTCCAACATGAGCGCCGCGCAGATGGCCCACCTCCAGGCACGGCTCGACCTCCCGTTGACGGTGAACCAGTTGGAAATGAGCCTGGCCCGACGCGGCTGGGTCGAGGCCGGGGTGCTGCTCAACACGCCGGCCGCGGGCGCGGACGGCTTCCCCGAAGGCACCGTCGAGTACTGCGTGGACCACGACATCCAGCTCCAGGCCTGGGGTGCGCTGGCCCGCGGTCGGTACACCGGCACCGAGGCCTCGCCGGCCGCCGACCTGCTGCGCAGGCTCGCCCGGCAGAAGGACACCACACCCGAGACCGTGCTGCTGTGGTGGCTCAGGCGCCATCCCGCGCGGATCGTCCCGGTCATCGGCACCAGCCGCCCCGAGCGCATCCGCGCCTGTCGCGACGCAGCCTTCCACGAACCGGACCTGACCCACGAGGAGTGGTACGAGCTCTGGATCGCGGCCCGGGGCGCCCCACTGCCCTGACCCGCCCCACGCCACCCCTCCCGCCCCCCGCCCCTACCTGTCGGAGAACCCACACCCGTGACCGCGAGCACCACTTCCGCCGTCCCCCCAAGCCGGCTCCAGTCGGCCCGCTTCTACATCACCTTCCGCTGCAACTCGCTCTGCGGCTACTGCAACGTCTGGCAGGACGACAAGTTCAAGGGCTACCAGGAGCTCACCCTGGAAAGGGCCTGTCAGATCCTGGACGAACTGCACGAACTCGGTGTCCGCTACGTCGACTTCACCGGCGGCGAGCCGGTGCTGCACCCTCACATCAACGGGATCGTGCAGTACGCCAAGTCGCTCGGGATGGCGGTGGAGATCACCAGCAACGGCATCCGGTTCGCCAAGCACATCGACGCGATCCTGCCGTACGTCGACACCATGAACGTCTCCCTGGACACCCTCCGGCCCGACCGCTACCGGCAGATCCGCGGCGTGCCGACCCTGGACCGGGCGCTCGACGTGATCCAGCGGGTGGTCGCCACCGGATCCGGCAAGCTCAAGCTGATCTGCGTGGTCACCCGCGAGAACGTGGACGAGATACCGGACCTGCTGCGCTTCGCCCACGAGAACCGGATCACCGTCTACTTCTCCGGGATGTTCGACTACTTCGACGAGCAGGACACCGTCCGCGACACCAACCGCACGGCCCGCAAGCTCAAGCTGATCGAGCAGAACGGCAAGCCGCTCGCGGCCCCGGCCGGGCGCGACGGACGGATGAACGAGTCGGAGCCGACCGGTGACCTGATCGCCTCCGAACTGATACGGCTGCTCTACCAGCCGTTCGCGCTGATCAATCTCCACTTCCGCAAGTACGTGGAGAACCTCGATCCCGCCGCCCCCACCGACTGCTACGCCAACAAGCGGATCCTGACCGTGGGCCCCGACGGGCGCCTGGTGCTGCCCTGCTACCACGCCTTCGACAACTCGGTGCAGTGGGACCGCCCGTTGCGCGAGCTGGTGCAGGACCCGGAGTTCCTGCGCGTGCGCGACGAGGAGGTCGGGCACCGCACGGAGTGCCGCAGCTGCACCGTCTTCCCGTACATCGGGCTCTCGTTCAGCTACCGGTTCGACAAGATCTTCCTCTACCAGGCGATCTCCGAGGAGATCGCCAAGCTGAAGACCCGCTTCGCTGATCCGCTCTCGCCCGGACTCGCCCTGGACCACGACGCGTTGCAGGCCGGGTACGCGGAGCTGGACAAGCTGATCGACAACGCGCTGCCCACCCCCCTCCCGCCGCTCAGCTCCGACCACTTCTACCGTTTCGAGGCCACCGGCACCGGCGTCGCCGGCGAGTTCGTCGCCGGGGAGATCAGCCTGGCCGAACTGCTGGGCGACCACGCGCAAGCGGAGTGCTGGGGGATCCAGCGGTCCCCGCACACCTGGATGCGGCTGGTGTACCGGGACCTCGCCCCCGCGCTCAAGGAGCTCACCGACGCCGGCATGCTCCCGCAGGAGGCCTACGAGGCCGTGGTCGGCGAGCTCTACGAAGTCCAACTCGCCTGGTGGCAGGGGTACCTCGCGCGCCACTACCGCGGCTGCGAGAACGCCGACGCACAAGCGGCCCAGCAGGTGATCGCCCGCTTCATCGAGCGCACGACGGCCGGACTGCCCGACGTCCCCCGCGCCACACGGGTGCGCGAGGTGCTGCTGCACGCCGGCTGCGTCCTGGGCCTGGCACCCGAACAGCTGGCCCGGCTGGCCGTGCACACCCCCTTCCCCGAGGCCGGCCTGATCGCCAAGCACCTCCTTCTCACCGCCGAGCACTCCGACCTGCCGAAGTACGCCGAGCTGCTCCCGGCGCAGGCCGCAGAGCCGCTGCGCCTCGTCGCCGAAGAGCCGGACGGCGCGGAGGACGCGGCTCGGCGCGGGCACATGGACGCCGACACCGCGCGACTGCTCGGTTACCAGGACCCGGGCGGCGTGGTTGACCAGGCCACCGCCGAAAGGCTGGTCGAAGCCGTCCTCGCACTTCCCCCGGAGCAGCGCGCCGGGCTCGCCGAGCGTCTGCTCGTGCACGAGCTGCGCAGCCCGCAGGCGTTGCGCCGGCGCGGCGTACTCCTCCGGGAGCGTTCGGTCACGAGAGCACGCTGCTGAACCGGTACCACGCTGATCAGGGCCTCCTCGGACGCGAAGCGACGGGTGGGCGCAGCATCGCGGGTGCCGACGAGTCATCTGGCCAGCTCGTACGGGGGAGGAAATGATGTGACGTCAATTCGGAGTTGCTCGCGGCCTCCGTGACGAGGTGGGGCGCGGTGGCTTCGGGCGATGGCGGGAGAGCCGGCGCGCGGGTCAGCCGCTGCGGTTCGGCGGTTCGGTCAGGGGGCGCGCCTCACCACGGTGCGCCCCGGCTTCGCACCGGGGTCGGTCCCCAGCCGTGCCGCGCGGTCACGGCGCGTCGGGACTGGGGTCTTTCCACGGTTCGAGCGGACCGGGCCCGGTGCTGTGCTGTGGGTGGCACTCACCGAAGCGAGGAGCTCCGATGACATCGATGCCCGTGGCGGGCCTGCGGCCCAGCCAGGGAGACGATCGCGCCGATCTGGTCGTCCGCAACGCGCGGATCCACACCGGCGACCCGCGCCGCCCGGTGGCCTCGGCGCTGACCGTGCGCGGCGGGCGGATCGGCGCGGTCGGCGAGGACCGGGACGTCGCGCCGCACATCGGGCCGGACACCCTGGTGGTGGACGCGCAGTACCGCAGGGTCGTCCCCGGGCTGAACGACTCGCACTGCCACGTCGTCCGCGGCGGCCTGCACTTCGTCCTGGAGTTGCGGTGGGACGGCGTGCCGTCGCTCGCGGTGGGACTCAGGATGCTGCGGGAGCAGGCCGCCCGGACGCCGGCCGGCCAGTGGGTCCGCGTAGCCGGCGGCTGGAGCATCGAGACGGTCGCCGAGCACCGCCTGCCCTCGCCCGCCGAGTTGAACGGGGCGGCGCCGGACACGCCGGTGATCGTCACGCACCTGTACCAGTCCGCGGTGCTGAACCGCGCCGCGCTGCGCGCGGCGGGCATCACCCGCAACAGCCCCGACCCGGCGGGCGGGCAGATCGTCCGCGGCCACGACGGCGAGCCGACCGGGATGCTGGTCGCCGCCCCGGCCGCCGGGCTGCTCTACTCGACGATCGCCAAGGCCCCGGTGCTCGATCCCGCTCTGCAGAAGGCTTCCACCGCCCACTTCCTGCGCGAGCTCAACCGGTTCGGCCTGACCTCGCTGGTGGATGGCGCCGGCGGTTTCCAGGACTTCCCGTCGGGCTACACGGCCGTCACGGAGCTGGCCGCCGCGGGGGAGCTCACGGTGCGCGTCGCGTACCACCTGTTCCCGCAGACGCTCGGGCAGGAGGTCGAGGACCTGCGGCGCTGGGCCACCCTGGTCAGGCCCGGCGACGGCGACGAGTGGCTCAGGTTCAACGGCGCCGGCGAGAACCTCGTCTGGGCCGCCACCGACTTCGAGAACTTCGCCCAGCCGCGTCCTGAACTCGGTCCGTACGAAGCCCAGTTGGAACAGGCGGTGCGGGTCCTGCTGGAGAACGGCTGGGGATTCCGGCTGCACGCCACCTATGACGAGACCATCCGCCGCGACCTCGCGGTCTTCGAGAAGCTCGCCGCCGAGGGGCTCTTCCCGGGACCGGGACGGTGGCTGTTCGACCACGCCGAGACCGTCTCGCCGGAGAGCCTGGACCGCATCGCGGCGCTCGGCGGGTCGCTCGGGGTGCAGCACCGGCTGGCGTACCAGGGCGAAACCTTCGCACGCCGGTACGGCGAGGCCGCGGCGGCGGCCGCCCCGCCGCTCGGCGCGATGGCCGAGCGCGGGCTGAGCGTCGCGGCCGGAACCGACGCGACCCGGGTCTCCACCTACAACCCCTGGGTGGCCCTGCACTGGCTCGTCTCCGGGCGTACCGTCGGCGGCCTGCGCACCCGTTCGGCAGCACACTGCGTCAGCCGGGAGACCGCGCTGGAGATGTACACCGCAGCCGGGGCCCGACTCACCGGCGAGCAGGAGGTGAAGGGCCGGCTGAGCCCAGGCTTCCTCGCCGATCTCGCGCTCCTCACCGACGACTACTTCACCGTTGCCGAGCAGGACATCCCGCTCATCGAAGCCGCCTGCACCGTGGTCGGCGGCCGGATCGTGCACGCGGTCGGCGAGTTCGAGGGCCTCGCGGCGCCCGCGCCGCCGGTCGAACCCGCCTGGAGCCCGCTCGCCCACTTCGGCGGCTACCAGGCCGGCCTTCGCCGCGTCGGCGACGGCGTGCGCCAGGCCGAACTGCTGGGCCAGGCCGCCGCCGACGCCGAGGAGCAGCGGCGCCGGCCCGGTCGGCGCGGGGCCGCCCCCGAGGCGGACGCCGTCGTCCGGATGTCCGACCCCTGTTTCGAGTGATTTCGGGTGATTCCGGGCGAGGGGAGCGCCATCCAGGGCAGGCGCCCCGGCTCTCCGCGGGCTGCCTCGCGCGCCGCGATCGTGCGCGGCACGGTGGGCGGCCTGCTCACCCGGGTCCTGCTGCGCCGCGCGCCGCCTGCGCACCCGTCCGCCACGAGCAGCCGAATCCCCCCCCCCGCACCGCACCACCGATCCCGAAGGGCCACTCCATGAGCCAGCCGATGAACGCCCCGGCGAACCGCCGGGCCCTGCTGCGCACGGCGGCGGTGCTGCCCGCGGTCGCCGTCGCCGGCACCGCCCTGGGCGGCACGGCAGCAGCCGCCCCGACCGGCACCCCCGGCCTCCCCGACTTCGCACCGGTCCCGCTCGCCGCGAAGGGACCGGCGATCAACGACGCGGGCTACCACGTCGGCCGGATCGACGGGAACCTCCACTGGGTCACCGACGGGTACTACCAGGCGATGTTCCTCAGCACCCGGGAAGGCGTCGTCCTGGTCGACGCCCCGCCGACCATCGGGCACAACCTGCTGCGGGCGATCGCCGACGTGACGCGGGCCAACGGGCGGCCGTCGCAGGTCACGCACCTCGTCTACTCGCACTCGCACGCCGACCACGCGGGCGCCTCGTCGATCCTCGGCAAGGACGTCGTGCGGATCGGCCACGCCGAATGCCGGCGCCTGCTGCTGCGCGACGGCGACCCGAACCGTCCCGCGCCGACCGTCACCTTCGAGGACCGCTACACGCTGGAGGTCGGCGGTGAGCGTCTGGAGCTGGCCCACCACGGCCCCAACCACAGCCCGGACAACATCTTCATCCACGCACCGGAGCACAGGACCCTGATGGTCGTCGACGTCCTGTACCCGGGCTGGGTGCCGTTCAAGAACCTCGCGGTCTCCCAGGACATCCCGGCCTGGCTGCGGGCGCAGGACATCGCCATGGGCTACCCGTGGCGGACCCTGGTCGGCGGCCACCTCGGCCGGCTGGGCGTGCGCGCGGACGGCGATCTCCAGCGCGCCTACACGGCCGACCTCGAAGCCTCCAGCCGGGCCTCGATGAACCTGGACCCCGCGCCGTACTTCGCGAAGTACGGCCCGCAGGGCAATTCCTGGGCGATCTTCAAGACCTACCTCGACGCGGTGGCGGCGCAGGCCGCCGCACCGGTGATCGCCAAGTACACCGGCGTCCTCGCCGCGGCCGACGTGTTCACGCTGGAGAACGCCGCTGCCATGGTCGAGTCCCTCCGGATCGACGCCGGGATCCTCGGCCCGTTCAGCACCCGCCCCTGAGGCCAGGTCCGGCGCACCGCCAGGCCCGGACCAGTACCGACCGATTCCGTTCCCGAGAAAGGGCACGCGGCCATGACCAGCCCGATCCCCGCCCTCTTCATCCACGGCCTGTGGCTGCACAGCGCCTCCTGGCAGCCGTGGATCGAGCTCTTCCGCGCCGAGGGCTACGACCCGTCCGCGCCGGGCTGGCCCGGCGACCCGGACACGGTGGAGGAGGCCCGGCAGAACCCGGAGAGCATCGCCGACCACGGCATCGACGACGTCGTCGAGCACTACGCGGCGATCATCCGCGGCCTGGGAGCGCCGCCAATCCTCATCGGCCACTCCTTCGGCGGCATGATCGCCCAGAAGCTCCTGGGCCAAGACCTGGCGTCGGCGGCCGTGGCGATCGACGCGGCCCAGATCAAGGGCGTCCTGCCGCTTCCGCTGTCCGCGCTGCGATCGACGCTGCCGGTGTTCAGGAACCCGGCGAACAAGCACCGCGCGGTGTCCCTGACTGCCGAGCAGTTCCGCTTCGCCTTCGGCAACGCGCTGAGCGAGGAGGAGTCCGACGGGCTGTTCGAGCGGTGGACCATCCCGGCACCGGGCAAGCCCCTGTTCGAAGCCGCCGCGGCGAACTTCGACCCCCACTCGCCGGCCAAGGTCGACACCGCCAACTCCGCACGCGGCCCGCTGCTGCTGGTGTCCGGCGGCAGGGACCACACCGTCCCGGAGTCGGTCACCCGCGCCACGTTCAAGCAGTACCGGCACTCCGAGGCGGTCACCGAGTTCATGGCCTTCCCCGACCGCGGGCATTCGCTGACCATCGACAGCGGCTGGCGCGAGGTCGCGGACGCGGCGCTGGCCTGGCTGCGGCGCCAGGGCCGGCAGGCCTGACCACCTCACCGACGGCGGCACGACCGACGTCCGCCGAACCCGGCACCCCCCTCAGGGGCCGCCGGTCCTCCGTCACCCGTCACCGGCCTTGGAGCACTGCGTGAGATTCCCCCTGCCCCGAACCCGCGGCAGCCGCCGCCTGCTCGGCGCGGCGCTGGCCGTGGCCGTCGCCGTGGGCACGACGGCGGTCAGCGCCGCCGCACCCCCCACGTCCGCCTCCTCCACCTCGTCCGCCGGTGAGCGGATACCCGCAGGGTTCAGCGAGCACCGGACCCGGGCCGCAGGCATCGGCCTGCACTACGTGATCGGCGGCCACGGTCCGACGCTGGTGCTGCTCCACGGCTACCCGCAGACCTGGTACGAGTGGCACGGCATCATGCCCGCCCTGGCCGAGCACTACACGGTCATCGCCCCGGACCTGCCCGGCGCCGGGCAGAGCGACGCCCCGCCCTCGGGCTACGACAAGAAGACGATGGCCGCCGAACTGCACGCGCTGCTGGTGGCGCTCGGCAAGGACGACGACGTGCGGATCGTCGGCCACGACATCGGCACGATGGTCGCCTACTCCTACGCCGCACAGTTCCCCGCCACCGTCAAGAAGCTGGTCCTCAGCGAGGCGCCGATCCCGGACCTGAGCATCTACCAGATCCCCTCACTGACCCAGCGGGGCCCCGGGGTCTGGAACTTCGGATTCTTCAACCTGACCGACGGCCTGCCGGAGAACATGATCCGGGGCCGTGAGGTCACCTGGACCGCCGGCTTCATCGGCGGGTTCGAGGGCGTTCCGGGCGCGGTGAGCCAGGACGACATCCGGGTGTTCGCCCACTACCTGCGCGACCCCGCCCACCTGGCGGCGAGCCTGGCCTGGTTCCGGGTGTTCCCGCAGGACATCCGCGACGACGCGCAGTTCCAGCGGACCCCGCTCCCGATGCCCGTGCTCGCCATCGGCGCGTCGGGCAGCCTCGGCAGCGCCGAGGGCGACCAGGTCAAGGCGTACGCCTCCGACGTCACCGGCGTGACCATCCCGGACTCCGGCCACTGGATCTACGAGGAGCACCCCGAGGAACTGACCGCCATGCTGTTCGACTTCCTCGGCCGCCCCTGACCCCCCGACGCCGGAAAAGGCGATCACGATCAAGAGTCTTCCCGCCTTCGAGCCCACGCCCGACCGCGAGCCGTCCGGGGCCATCGGCGGGCAGGCCCGGACCCCGCTCCCGGGCCCCGCGACCGGCAACGCGGCCCACCCCGTCCGGCGCGGCCGCGCGGGCCACCACCTGATCCGGTGACCACCGGGCGGCGGGGCCGCGTCGCGCGGTCCCGCCGCCCCTCGACGCGGAAGGAGAACGACCCATGCCCGGGACCCGGAACCACGGGCCCCTGCCCGCTCTGCTCCTGGCCCTGACGGTGGCGACCGGACTGGTCGACGCCGTCAGCTACCTGGTGCTCGGCCACGTCTTCGTCGCGAACATGACCGGCAACGTCGTCTTCTCCGGCTTCGCGCTCAGCGGCGTCGGGGGAGTGTCGTGGAGCGCGACGCTGCTGGCCGTGGGAGCCTTCGGCGCAGGGGCGTACCTCGGCGGACGCCACGTCGGCGGCGGCACCACGCACCGCGGGCGACTGCTGGCGCTCTCGACCGCCGCGCAGTGCGCAGCCGTCATCGGGGCCGCCGTGCTGGCGGCGCTCGCCGACCCGGGGCGGCGTGCGGTCCAGTTGGCCCTCGTCGCCCTGCTCGCGGTGGCGCTGGGGATGCAGAACGCCGTCGTGCGGCGCCTGGCCGTCCCCGACCTGACCACCACGGTGCTCACCCTGACCACCGCCGGCCTGTTCGCCGACCGGACCACCTCCCGCGTCCGCGGACTGCGCGTCGCCTCGATCCTGGCGATGGCCGTGGGCGCCTTCGGCGGCGGACTGCTGCTGCGCCACACCGACGTGGCAGCCCCGCTGTGGACCGCCGCGGGGCTGCTCGCCGTCTGCTCGGCCGCCGCCGACCGGCTCAGCCGCGGGCGGTCCGCCGAGGTCTGGGGCTGACCCGGCGATCCCACCCTAGGGAGTGTCCTTCGGGTCGAGCGCGGCGGCGATCTTCCGCCGCGAGGTGATCCCGAGCTTGCGGAACACCTTGTTCAGGTGGAACTCGACCGTCGAGGTCGTGATGAAGAGCCGGGAGGCGATCTCGGCGTTGGTCAGTCCCGACACGGCCAGCAGCGCCACCTGTCGTTCCTGGGGGGTGAGATCGCGCCTGGTCCCCGGGACGCGCCTGCGCGCCGTCTCCCCGGTCGCGAGCAGCTCGGTCCGGGCCCGTTCCGCGAACAGCGCCGCACCCCCGGCCTCGAACAGTTTGTGCGCAGCCCGCAGGTGTGTCCTGGCCTCGGACCGGCGCTTGCGCCGCCGGAGCCATTCGCCGAACAGCAGGCGTGACCGGGCCTGTTCCGCGGCCAGCGGAACGCGCCCCAGCAGATCGATCGACTCCGCGTACCACTGCTCGGCCTCGGCGTCCTCGGCCACCAGCGCCCGGCACCGGGCCAGCAGCCCCAGCGCCCAGGGCGTTCCGGCGAGTGGCGCACGTGCCTCCAGCCGTTCCAGCGCGAGGGCCGCTGTGCGCCGGTCGCCGGTGCGGACGGCGGCCTCGACGAGCAGCGGCAGCACCAGGTTGGCCTGTGACGGCGCGTCCTCGTGGTAGACGGTCAGCGCATGGCGCAGCGCCTCGTCGTAGCACCCCCTGCCGAGTTCGAGGATGCAGAGCGCGTGGAGCGCCAGCTGGTGCAGCAAGCCCAGTCCGTAGGTCCCGGCGACGGCCTCCATCATCGCCACGGCTGCGCGCGCCTCGTCCTCCCGGCCCATCCACGCGAACAGCAGGCCCCTGCGGAGGTCCCCGTGCGTCGTCAGCCCGATCGCGGTGGCGTAGTCGTCGGCCTCTGCGTAGAGCGCCTCGGCCGCGGCCAGCCGCCCGTTCCAGATCTCGGTGTACGCCAGGTCCGACAGGGACAGGCCGAGGCCGTAGAGCGCTCCGTGGGCGCGGTCCACGGCCGCCAGCCGGCTGACGATCTCCGCGTACGCCTCGATGTCCCACACCTCGGTCGCGGCGATGCTCACCAGGATGCTGAACGGACTGGCCGTGTTGCGGAGTTCGGCTGCGGAGCGGAGCCGGGCCAGAGCCGCCCGGATGGTCGTCACGCTGCTCCGGTAGCTGCCGGCCGACCGCAGGGCCAGGCCTTCGATCAGCTCGCTGGGGCTCCAGGACGGCACGTCCGGCTCGGGCGGGGCGGCGATCACGGCCTCGGACACGGCACCAGAGGTGGCGCGGTAGACGGGATCGCCGGCGATGACGGCGGCGTGCACGGCCTCGTAGAGCAGCTCCCGGGTCGTCCGGGGGTCCGCGTCGGCGAGTTCGGCCACGGCGTCGAGCATCATGGCCGGGACCCGGTCGACGCGGGCGTTGAACAGCTCGGCCGAGGCCCGGATCCGCAGCGCGCGGGCCCGGGCGGCGGGCTGGCCGAGGGCGGGTACGGCGAGGTCGAGCAGGGGTTGCACCGCGGCGTGGTCGCCGGAGGCCAGGTGGGCCTGGGCCGCCGCGAGGTAGCGCTCGGCGCGCCGGGCCGGGTCGGTGGTGAGTTCGGCGGCCTTGGACAGGAACAGCGCCTGGGCGGAGTAACCGCCCCTGGCCCGGGCCCAGTCCGAGGCGGCGTCCAGGTCCGTGGCCGCCGAGTCGTCGGTGCCGAGGACCGCCTCGGCCCGGTGCCAGGCGCGCCGGTCGGGAACGCGGGCCGGATCGCTGGCCGCCGCGAGCGCGGCATGGACCCGCCGCCGGTCGTCCCCGGAAGCCGCCGCGTAGACCGCCGACCGGATCAGCGGATGCCGGAACCCGCCGCCGGCCCCGTGGTTCAGGATCCCCGCGTCGACGGCCGCGACGGCGGCGCCGGCCGGCAGGCCCAGCACGCCGGCCGCGTGCCACACCACCGCCATGTCGTCGGTCGGTGCCGCGGCCATGAGCTGGAGCAGCGTCCGGGTGTCCGCCGGCAGCGCGGCGACCGACTGCCGGAAGTGCTCCTCCAGTAACCTGCCCACCGGCAGCGGCTCGGGTACCGGCGCGACCCCGGCCAGCTGTTCGGCGCCCAGGTTCGTGCCCAGTTCGACGAGCGCCAGCGGATTGCCCCCGGTGCCGGCCACGATCCGGTCCGCGACGGCCGTGTCCAGGTGGCCGGGAACGGCGAGGGAGAGCAGTTCCCTGGCGTCGGTGGCGGGCAGCCCGGTGACCTGCATCTGCGGCATGGCGTCGAACAGCCCGCGGCCGCCGAGGTCGTCCCTGGCCGCGAAGATCAGGCCCAGCGAGTCGGCGTGCAGCCGCCGGGCGACGAAGGCCAGCGTCTCGGCCGACTCCCGGTCGAGCCAGTGGACGTCGTCCACCAGGCAGAGCAGCGGCAGCTCCGATGCCACGTCGGACAGCACGGTCAAGGCCGCGAGACCCACCAGGTACCGGTCCGGCGGCGCCGCGTCCGCCAGGCCGAACGCCGTGTTCAACGCGTCCCGCTGCCTGGCGGGAAGCCGGTCGACGCGGTGCAGGTGCGGCCGCAGCAGCCGGTGCAGCGCGCCGTAGCCCAGGGGTTGTTCGGCCTCGACGCCGACCAGCCTCGCCAGCTCCACACCGGCGCCCAGGGCCGCCGCGTGGTCCAGCAGCCGTGTCTTGCCGATCCCGGCCTCGCCCACGAGCACCAGGACGCCGCCGAGTCCCTCCCGCACCGCATCGAGCAGCCGGCCGATCGCCTCGCGTTCGGCGGAGCGGCCGACCAGCGGCCGCACCGCCCCGGAACGAGGCCCGCGCCACACCATGGAAACCCCCTTGTCCTCGAAACCCTGACCGGGGGAAACGCTAGGCGCACGACGACGAGATGATCGAGCGTCACATGACGGCGGATCGACGCAGGGCGCCGGCCATCGTGCGCAGCTCGGTGCGCGAGACGATGCCGAGCTTCGGGAAGATCCGGTGCAGGTGCGAGCTGACCGTCCGGTGCGACAGGTAGAGCCGCTCGCCGATCTCGCGGTTGGTCAGGCCGTCGGCAGCCAACCGGACGATCTGCAGCTCGTGCGGGGTCAGCTGGTCGCGCGCGTCCGGAGCCCGGCCCCTGCTGGTCTCACCGGCCGCCCGCAGCTCCCGGCGGGCCTTCTCCCCCCAGGGGATGGCGCCGAGCGCGTCGAACATGTCGCGGGCGGTGCGCAGGTGGTCCCGGGACTCGACGCTGCGGCGGCGGCGCCGCAGCCACTCGCCGAAGGCCAGGTGCGTACGGGCCCGGACCAGCGGCAGGGCGCTGAGGTCGGTGCTCAGCGCGGCCTCGAAGAGCGGCTCGGCGTCGCCGTCGGCCGCGATCTGTGCCCGGACCAGGCGCAGATCGGCGTGCAGGGCCGGGGCCGGCGTCAGTTCGGCCACCGCCTCGAGCTCCGCCACGACCGGCAGCACCGCCTCCGTGCGTCCGCAGTGCTTCGCGGCGTCGACCAGGTCGCCGAGGGTGGTCAGCCGCAGTGCGACCTGGAACGCCGGATCCGCCGGATCGTGCAGCCGCCGGAAATGGCCGTACGCCTCCTCGAACCGGCCCTGGCCCAAGGCGGCCAGACCGCGCGCCATCGCCGCGGTCGCCAGCACGGGACGCGCGCCGGCCGGCAGGCCGATCTCCTCGGCCGCCTCGGCGAGCAGCAGGGCGTCGTCCTCCTCGCCGCGCAGCGCAGCGAGTTTGGCGGCAGTGGCGGTCATCAGGGCGTACATCATGGTCTGGCTGGTCTCGCGCGCCAGCCGCCGGGACTCCTCGGTCGCCGCGATCGCGGCGCCGAGGTCGCCGACGACCAGGGCGCTCCACGCGTCCGCGCCGACCGTGCGGGCCAGCAGCCCCAGGCGCCCCTGGGCGCGCAGCCCCGCGCCGCCGGCCTCCGAGAAGGCCCGGGCCAGACCGAAACCGCCGGCGAGCAGGGCCGCCGTGCTCAGCATCCGGTAGGCGCGCCCGTCGTCGCCCTCCCGCAGGACGACGTCCCGGGCCCGGTCCAGGACGTACGCGCCGCGTTCGATCGGCGCCGCGTAGGCGCAGATGGCCAGCCGCCACGGATCGAGTTCGTCCGCCACCATGCGCTCGACGGCCGCCAGGACCTCGCGCCGGGCCTCGGGGCCCGGGTCGGACCAGAAGCAGAGCTGGGCCGCGCTCCACAGGATCCGCAGCGCGAGCACCGGATCCTCGGTGGCCATCTCCTCCGCCAGGGCGGTGAGCGAGAGGGCACCGGAGGAGTGGCTGTGCAGCCCTTCGTCGGCGCCGCCGCGCAGCCACACCACCCTGGCGTGCTGCTGCCGGGACAACGGCCCGGTCAGGGCCCGGTCCAGCAGTCTGGTCACGGTCTCCGGCCGGCCGAGTTCGGCGGCGAAGTCGGCTGCCAGCAGCAGGCGTTCGGCATGCCGAACGGCGTCCTCGCTGAGTGCGGCAGCCTGTTCCAGCACGGTGACGGCCGCGGCGATGCCGCCGCGCCGGGCCGCCCGTCGCGCCGCGTCCTGCAGGGCGGCGGCGACGGATTCGTCGGGGGTCCCGGTCGCGGCGGCGCGGTGCCGCACCTGCCGGTCCGGTTGGCCGTCGAGCACCGAGGCGAGCGCGGCGTGCGCGGCGTACCGGGCATCGGCCGCCATCGTCTGCTGGATCGCCGACCGCATCAGCGGATGCCCGAAGCGGAGCTCGGTGTCGACGACTTCGACCAGTCGGGCCCGGACGGCCGGCTCCAGTTCCGCCGCCCCGACGGCCGAGCCCGTGAACACCCGGGTCGCGCCGTAGAGCTCCGGGAGTGAGGAGGCGTCATCCAGGGCGGCGATCCGCAGCAGGCTGCGGGTGACCTCCGGCAGTGTCCTGAGCCGATCGGTGAAGGCGCGTTCGAGGCGCTCGGTGAGCGGGATCTCGGTGAGCTGCGGATCGACGGAGGCGCCCACCGCGCGCGACAGTTCGGCGAGCGCCAGCGGATTGCCGGCAGCGGCGGCCAGCAGCCGCCGGTGGGCGGTGGGCCGCAGGTGCGGGGCCCGGTCCGCGAGCAGCACCGTCGCCTCGTCGTCGGACAGCGGTTCGAGCAGCACGGTGGTCATCTCGTCGGGGTTCAGGCGCGACCGGTAGCCGTCGCGCGCGGCTCCCACCATGACCACCGGCTCGGTGCCGACCCGGCGCGCCATGAACGCCAGGATGCTGACGGTGGCGTCGTCGAGCCACTGCACGTCGTCGGCGAGCACCAGCACCGGGGCGACCGCCGCGGCGTCCGCGATCAGGTTGAGGGCCGCCAGGCCGACCAGGAAGACGTCCGGGATGTCGGCCTCGGCGTGCCCCCGGGCGGCGTCCAACGCCTGCCGGTGCGGCGCCGCGAGCTCCCGCGTCCCGGCGGCCAGCGGGTGCAGGAGCAGTTGCAGGCCGGCGTAGGGGATGTCGCTCTCGGCCTCGACGCCGCTGGTGCGCAACACCCGGTACCCCGAGGCTTCGGCGAGGACGGCGGCTTCGGCGAGCAAGGCCGTCTTCCCGATCCCGGCCGGGCCGCGGACCAGCACGGCGCTGCCCCGGCTCCGGCTCCGCGACTCGGACAGAACGCGGGCCAGGAGGTCCACCTGCTCCTGCCGGCCGACGAGCTCCACGTTCCCTCCAGCCAGTTGGGTCACTGGGGCGGGCGTGCCCGGAGGATTATGCTACTGCGCCGCGCTGATGCCCCAGGATGGTGCCGCACTGCGGCGATCAGTCCTCTCCCGCCTTGTTGACCCTGGAAGGCTGCGCCGGTAGCGCGTGCCGGCGCGCGGCGACGCAATCGGGGTCGTGCCTACGAGAGGCTCTCAAGCATGATCGTGGCCAGGGGGCCAGAGGACGCCGGATTCTGTCCGGTGTACAGGTTGCGGTCGACCACCGTGTACGACTCCCACATCGGGCCGCGCGAGTAGTCCGTGGGAAGGTTTCTGACCTCGTCCTCCATGAGCCACTTGGCCTTGTCGGCGAAGCCGACGCCCGCCTCCTCGTCGTTCGTGAAGCCGGTGACGCGGTAGTTGGCAAACGGCGTGTCACCCTTCTCGTCCCGGGTGGCGAGCAGCGCCGCCGGGGCATGGCAGACGATGCCGAGCGGTTTGCCGGACGCGAGTGCCCTCCTCAGTAGCAGCCCGGAATCGGCATCGCACCAGAGGTCCTCCATGGGGCCGTGGCCTCCCGGGTAGTAGACCGCGTCGTAGTCGTCGAGGTCCACGTCCTTGATCGGGACGGGGTGGCGAAGCTGCTCGGCCTCCTCGATGATGCCTTCCTGTTCGACGGATGCCTCTTCTCCTCCGGTGAAGCCGGGTCGCAGGCTCATGGTGTCGCAGACGGGTACGACACCGCCCGGGGTGGCGATGGCGACCTCGTGGCCGGCCCCGGTGAACACGCTGTACGGACTTGCGAACTCCTCGGCCCAGTAGCCGGTCGGGTGCCGGTGACCGTCCTTGAGCGTCCAGTAGCTTGCTCCGGTCATGACGAAAAGGATCTTGGCCATGGGAGAACGCCTCTGAAGGTTGGAGGAATCTGGTATTGGCGAAAGCGGAGCGACCGCTGCGTCTAGGTGGGGGTCACGTGGTGACCGGAGTCTCCGGCTTCATCTCGTAGGAGTGCTGGATGGCCGGGTGCCGGGTCCCGAGGCCGTCCGTGATCTTGCGCTCCCACGGAATCTCCTGAAGATGCCTGGTTTCTTCAAGCATCGACTTGGGCTCCAGATTGCGGTAACTGTCGACCTCGCCGGCAGCGACGGCCGTCAACGTCGCATAGACCGCTTCAGGGTCGAACTGCGCGCGGGGGAAGGAGAGTTTGGAGTAGTCGAAGAGCCGCTGGGACGGGTCGTCCTCCCAGCTCTCCCAGGTCTGGAACATGCGGTCGTTGAATCCGGTCAAGAAGGGTCCAGGGTTGACCGTGGCGACTTCGATCTTGTGCTCCTGCAACTCGTAGGCCATGGTCTCGGCGATCGCCTCGATTGCGTGCTTGGACGCGGAGTAGATGCCGGTGAACGGGTTGACGTTCAGGCCCTCCCTCGAAGAAACCCAGACGATGCGGCCCGCCCCGCGCTTGATCATCTGCTTGGCGATCCCCTGGGTGAGGACCAGGGGCCCGGTGACGTTGACCTCGAACTGGTGCCGAATGTTCGTTTCGGGGATGTCAACGGTGGAGCCGCCTTCGCCGACACCGGCGTTGTTCACGAGGATTTCCACACCCCAGTTGAGGGCCTTGCGACGGTCACCGTCGTTCGTGACGTCGAGCTTCTCGACCTGAAGCTTGACTCCGCGCTCGACTGCTTGCCACTTCAGTGTTTGCACCTGGGCATAGATCTCCACCCCGGCGATCACGTCGAAGCCCTTCTCGGCCAAGCGCATGGCGGCTTCGAACCCGAAGCCGGTGCCCGCTCCCGTGATGAGGACCTTCCTGAGTGCTGCATTCGCCATGCCGAGCGCTTCCTTTCATGTCGGTGGTCCCGCAGTCTTCGACGCTTTGACCGTTCACTGAGAGCGGACTGAGGTACGCCGGCGCGCTGGCTGTCATGTGCGAGGACGCTCCCCCTCGGGATAACGAGCGAAGCGTTCCGGCCCGGGAGCGTTGCACGATTATGATCGACGCGTTCCACTGTGGCGGGCAACCCGGGTAGGCCGACTGGGGGGCTGAGGGATTCGGAGTTCTACGGCGGTCGTCGGCCGGCACGACCCAGCCGTCCGCGCGGACCGCGGCGTGCCCGATCCGGCCCGCGCCCCAGGTCCCGTTCGCGTCCCTGCTTGCCGCGTGGTACCACCGGAGAATCCCGTCACCGGCCGAAGCGCATGCCGCTCCTGGCTCAGAACAGTTTCAGGCCCTCGCTGCTGGTGTCCGCGATGACGGGCCGGAACTGCTGGGTGGGGATGCCGTCCAGGCGTCCGGGTCCGGCTGCGGCAGCCACGACAGGGGCGGTGACGGCCAGCCAGGTACGGAACCGTTCGGTGGCTTCGCGGTAGGGGACTTGCGCCAGGACACGGTGTTCGCCGGAGGGGCAGAAGTCGACGGCGACGGTGATCAGGCAGGAGTCGGGCGTGTTCTGGCTGCCCGTCCAGGACGCGCGCAGCGCACCGCAGGGTTTGCGCCCGCGGGAGCTGCCAGGGGCGCGGTGGGTCGGGCGCAGCGACCGGCCGACTGTGTGGGCGGTCCATGCGACCAGGTGTGGCAGTGGCAGTGTGGTGCGGGCGCGGCAGCCGGGGCAGCGGTGCCAGTGGCGGAGCCAGGTGTCGGCGTGGGTGTGGAAGAGGCGGGTGTAGCGGTCGCCGACGCGTACGTCGTTGCTGTACAGGTGGTCGGGTCGTTCCTGCGTGTTGCAGGACTGGCAGACGGGGGCGCGGACGTAGCCGTGTTCGTGGCAGTGGTCGAGCACGGTGGCTGGTGCTGTCCGGCAGACGGCGCATCCCCACCGGGCCACCTCGCGGGAGAAGCCGTGCTTCCTGCTGAGCGTCGAGTACAGGTGGCCTTCCAGCTCGCCGTTGTACGGGCGCAGCACGGTGGTGCGGCAGTCGGGGCAGACCGTCTGCGGGCCGTCGGCGGTGTGGACGCGCCACTGGCCGGAGGGCCGGTCGGTGACGGCCGCGCATTCCCGGCAGGTCCGCGCGGCTCGGAGCCACTGGGTTTCGGTGTGCTCGGCCGCGTCCAGCACCCTGACCACGGCCCGTGGCAGCCACCACGTTCGCGTCGTCCGGTCACGGGTGCGCTCCACGAAGGTCCGGCACCAGTCGATCCCGCCCAGATGGTGCAACTGGCCGCTGTCGTGCCACGGTGCGCGTTCGTGGGTGCCGGGATCCTGTGCGCGGGTTCGTTCCCGGGCGATGCGCTGACGCCACCGCAGCGTCGGTGGGCCGTTGTGCTCCGGGTCCAGGGGGCCGCGGAAAGGACCGACGCGGACCAGGTCCTCCCGGTTCACCTCGACCGCGTTCAGCTTCGTCGCCGCCCGCCGTACGTCGGTCTCGTCAACGCTCCACCGGCCGCCAGGTCCCCTCACCGTCGCCACCGCGTGTTCGCCGAGCAGTACGTACCCCGCCCCGGGATCAGCAGGAGAGCAGCTGAACGCCCCGGAAGCCGTCGGCACGGCACTGCCGGCCGTCAAATCGACCCACAAGGCGTCAGCGGCAGCCAGGGCGAGAAGGCCGCCCGAGCGGCGCGGGATGGCGCGGTGTGGCATACGCGGCAGGCTATCCGATCCGTGTGAGCGACACGCCCTTTCGGCCGCTGGGGGTCAAGTAGGTTCGGGGTCATCGGGTGTGCGATCTCCGGGTGGCGATGGGCCTCCTCTGGTGTTTCGGCGTGGCGTCAGTAACATGAGTTCTCCTCATGTTCTCTGTCGGGAGGCTGTCATGCCGGACCGTTTCGACCTGCCGGCGGGGTTCCGCTGGGGTGCCGCCACCGCCGCCTACCAGATCGAGGGGGCGGTGACCGAGGACGGCCGCGGCCCGTCCGTCTGGGACACCTTCACCGCCCGCCCCGGCGTCGTCCGCGACGGCCACACGGGCGAGGTGGCCTGCGACCACTACCACCGCTACCCGGAGGACATCGCCCTGATGAAGGGCCTCGGGCTGGACGGCTACCGCTTCTCCATCGCCTGGCCCCGCGTCCTGCCCACCGGAGCGGGCACCGTCAACCCGGCCGGCCTCGCCTTCTATGACCGCCTCGTCGACGCGTTGTTGGAGGCGGGCATCACCCCGCTCCCGACCCTCTTCCACTGGGACCTCCCGCAGGCCCTGGAAGACCACGGCGGCTGGCTCAACCGCGACACCGCGTACCGCTTCGCCGAGTACGCCACCGTCATGGCCGACCGCCTCGGCGACCGCATCCCCACCTGGATCACCCTCAACGAGCCCTTCGTGCACACGGTGTTCGGCTACGCGCTGGGCACCCACGCCCCGGGCCGCACGCTCATGTTCGAGGCACTCCCGGCCGCCCACCACCAGCTCCTCGCCCACGGCCTCGCCGCCTCGCTGCTCCACGAGCGCGGCCTGGAGGTGATGCTCTCCAACAACCTCACCCCCGTCCAGCCGGCCACCGACTCCGCCGAGGACGCGGCCGCCGCCGAGGCCTACGACGCCCTGCACAACCGCCTGTTCACCGACCCCGTCCTCCTCGGCCGCTACCCCGACCTCTCCGCCCTGGGCGTCCCCGACGACATCTTCGGCGCGGTCCAGCCCGGCGACGTGGACCTCATCCACGCCCCCGGCCTCGACGGCCTCGGCCTCAACTTCTACAACCCCACCCGCGTCGCGGCCCCCACCGGCCCCGGCCTGCCCTTCGACCTGGTCGACATCCCCGACGTCCCCCGCACCGCCTTCGGCTGGCCCGTCGTCCCCGACGGAATCCGTGAACTCCTCGTCGGTTTGAAGGAGTTGTACGGCGCCGCCCTCCCGCCCATCACCATCACCGAGAACGGCTGCTCCGTCGCCGAGTCCACCGACCCCGACCAACCCCGCATCGACTACCTCGCCACCCACCTCGACGCCCTCGCCGCCGCGGTGTCCGAAGGCGTCGACGTCCGCGGCTACTACACCTGGTCTCTGATGGACAACTTCGAGTGGGCGGAGGGGTTCAACCAAAGGTTCGGCCTCGTCCACGTCGACTTCGAGACGCAGAAGCGCACCCCGAGGGCCTCCTACGCCTGGTACCGCGACCTGATCGCCGCCCACCGAGCCAGGCAGGGACGGTAGTCGGCCTGGGCTGGGCGGCGATGCCGTCGGAACGGTGCGGGGAGCGCCGGGCCTTGTGCAGGAGCCGACCGGCCGGTTCGCCGTTCGCGCGAGTCCGCTCCCTGAGGGCCGCTCACCGGAGTCGGCCGGGCCCCCGCTCGGGGCGGCGCATGCGCAGGGCGAGTGCCGGGCGCTGGTTCGCGGCCCGGCGGGCACCGTGTTCCTGCCAGGGGGCGACGGGGATGCTGGTCGACGCGGGATAGCCGTGCGGGCCGAGCCGGACGAGGCCGGGAGCCAGGACGCCGCACAGGCCGTGCCCGGCGCAGCGGGACCAGTCCACCTCCAGGCGTGCGCCTTCGGTGCGGGGCAGCGGCAGCACGCCGAGGACGGGCCTTCCGCACCCGGGGTCGGCGACGTGGGCCTCGACGTCCCGAGCGAACACGTCGAGTGCGCTCAGCACGAAGCCGGCCGGCCCGCCGGCGCCCGTGGCCAGCGCGGCGAGCGCTTCGGCCGCGTCGGGCAGCCCGCGCCTGTACGGCCCGCACTGCCCGGCGGACTCGCCCGCCAGCCAGGCCGCTACCCGGGTGATCTCGCCGAGCGGGCACGTGACGGCTGAATGGCGATGACGTGGTGGGCCATGGCGACCGGCGCGCCACCGACCGCGGTACCGGGGAGAAGGGTGGGTGCGGACATCTGGAATCCTTCTTCCGATTCGGTGGACCGGCGGGGCGCCGGCCGGCAGCGCCATCGGATCGACTGGACCCGCTTCGAAGCCGCGTCGAAGAGCGCACCCGGTCGTGGGGTGGGTGACACGGCCGGATCCGCCGCCCATTCTCAGTGGCGCCCGAACGGGAGACAAAGGCCCCCGAATACGACACCGGGCAGTAGGAGGGCCCCGCGTGGGACCGGTCCGCAGTGCGAACGGGGGCTCGTGTCCACGGCCGAACGTCGTAGATGCCCGGAGGGATGTAACCGGGCTCACGCTCCGAAGCCGCGGACGGCGACGGAGCGTCGCCGAAGGGCCACGCTCGGCCTCCTCCGCGTCGGCTTCGGGACGTGGCGTCGCGCGCCGGAGGCCTCGTACGCCCGGTGCCGCGACCTGGCCGCCGCCCATCGGACACGGACCAGGAGGCAGGGCGGGCGACAGGGGTCGTCGCGGCGGCCGTCTTTGACGCCGCGTCAGCGCCGGTGTGTGCGCCGCGGACTCCTCGGCGCGGCCGAATGTATTCCTGCGCATTCCTTCGACAGCGGGAGTGCCGCGTGACACCCTGGAATCAGCGTTGCCCCGGTACGGCAAGTCGGTCGTGCGCCTGTGCTCGTGTGCGCCTGTGTGCCTCCGGCGCCGGCTGCTGCCGGGGCGGTCGCGCGACGTTCGACGAGAGAGGGGTCGCCGGTGGTGGCGGACCAGGCCGTGATCGGTTGCCCGGGGGTGTTGGTGATCGGCACCCGGGGGACGGTCGGCCCTGGTGAGGTCCTGGTGAAGATCAGGGGCGGTTCGGAGTCCTTCCTCGCGTGGTCGGAGGAGCCGCTGCCGAAGGGGACGCCCGTCCTGGTGATCGAATCGCGTGGTACGCGCCAGGTCGACGTCATCGAGTGGACCGACCCGACCGACCCGTGGGCCGACCGTGCCGACGGAATTCGCTGAGGAGACGACCAGGATGTTCGGCTATCGCGTTCCCGCGCCCGACCAGGCGATGCTGATCTCAGGCGGAAAGCGCGGCCTCGCGGGTGCGCCGTTCCGCGTGGTGACCGGGCACGGCACGTTCGTGCTGCCGGTCTTCCGCAAGGTCCGCTTCCTGACTCTGGCGATGTGCGAGGCAGAGGTCGCCGAGACCTGCGTCACCAAGCAGGGCATCGCGCTGACGGTGCGGGCGGTGATCGCGTTCAAGGTCGGCAACGACAGCGAGAGCATCGTCAACGCCGGCCAGCGCTTCCTGTCCGACCAGGAGCAGATGTCCGTGCTGACCGGCCGGATCTTCGCCGGGCACCTGCGCGCCATCATCGGCTCGATGACGGTCGAGGAGATCGTCACCGAGCGGCAGAAGCTCGCCACTGAGGTCCTGGACACCTCGAAGGCCGAGATGGCGAAGATCGGACTGACCGTGGACTCGCTTCAGATCCAGTCGATCGACGACGGAGACACCGGGTACATCGTCGCGATGTCAGCCCCGCACCGGGCGGCCATCCAGCGGCAGGCCCAGATCGCCCAGGCCCAGGCCGCCCAGGCCGCAGCGGAGGCGGAGCAGCAGTCCGCCCGGCAGCAGGCCGAGTACGCTCGCCAGACGGCGGTGGTGAAAGCGCAGTACAGCGCCGAGGTGGACCAGGCCCAGGCCCAGGCCGCCCAGGCCGGCCCGCTGGCGCAGGCGCACGCGCAGCAGGAGGTGCTGGCGGCGCAGACCGAGCTGGCCCAGCGCGCGGCGGAGCTGCGCCAGCAGCAACTGGTCGCCGAGATCGTGAAGCCGGCGGAGGCGGAGGCCGAGCGGATCCGTGTCGTGGCGCTGGCCGAGGCGGAGCGGATGAAGATCCAGGCCGAGGCGGCGGCCTCGCATGACCGGGTGGCGCTGGACCGGATGCTGATCGACCAGTTGCCGCAGATCGTCAAGGAGGCGGCGGGCGGGCTCGCGGGCGCCAACGTGAACGTGCTCAACGGCACCGACGGCTTGGGCGAGATCGCCGCTGGCCTGGTCAGCCAGGGACTGACGATCCTGGACTCGGTCCGCCGGGGCCTGGGTACGCAGCAGGGCCACGCCGGCCAGGACGGCGAGCGGGCCGGGATCGAACCAGGGCAGTAGGCGGAGGCCTCCGGCCGCACCCGGGATCGGGAGTCCTGCCGGCGCCTCGTCGCCAGGACCCCCCATCCGGCTTTCTCCCCGACGCCGTCACGTGCACGGTCGATGACCGGTCACCGGCGGGGAAAGCTGAAGGTGTAGCCGTTGTCCTTGAGCCACGGCAGGAGTTGCTCCAGGGCTTCCAGGGTCTGGGCGCGGTTGCCGCCGCCGTCGTGGAGGAGGACGGTCGGGCCGATGCCCAGCTGGGCCTTCACGGTTTCGACGATCTTCTCCGCGCCGGGGCGTTCGAAGTCGCGGGTGTCGGCGTTCCAGCCGAGCGGGCGCATGCCGTGGGCGGCGGCGATCTGACGGCTTTCGGGGGTGAAGGCTCCGCCCGGGGCGCGATAGTACGGAACGGGGGCGCCGCCAGCGGCCTCCTGGATCATCCGCAGGCCGTCGACGATCTCCTTCTCCTGGTAGGCGACATCCTTGTGGTCCATCGCGGTGTCGTGACTCACGGTGTGGTCGCACAGCCGGTGGCCGGCGGCGACGATCCGCTGGGCGAGGTCGGGGTGGGCCTGGGCGTTGGGGCCGAGCATGCAGAAGACGGCCTTGGCCCCGTTCTTGGCGAGGACGTCCAGGATCTGGGGTGTCCACCGCGGGTCGGGGCCGTCGTCGATGGTCAGGTTGACGGTCTTGCCCGGGTCCTCGGACTGACGGGAGATGCTCATGTCCACCACCGGCGACGGCAGGCCCGGGGCCGGGGCCGAGGCCGGGGCCGGGGCCGAGACCGTGCCGCTCGCGCCGGTGGGCACGGAGGGCTTGCTCCCCGCACCGGCGACGCCCAGCAGGGTCAAGGCCGCCGCACCCAGCGCCGCCAGCCCCAGAGCGGTGCTCCGGCGTCCGGACGGCCGGCTCGGCCGGTCCGCCCACGGGTACCAGCTGCGAGGGGTCTCGTCGGTCGGGGTCGGCTCGCGGTGGTCGCGCACGGTGGTACTCCTCGTCAGGGGTTCGGGTGTCGGTGTCCACCACCGTCCACCGCACGGTTGCGCGCCCTGTGATCTGCATATGAGCGTTTCGCAACAACCCACCCCGTCCCCGCGCCGCAGGCACGTCTGCGCAGGTCGAGCCCGGATACTGGCTGGCATGGCACGGCTATTGCTGATCGAGGACGACGACTCCGTACGCGAGGCGTTGGCGTTGGGCCTGCGCCGCCAAGGCCACGAGGTGCGCACCGCGGCCTCCGGCGAGGAGGGGCTGGAGCGCGCGCGGCAGGAGCCTCCGGAGCTCGTGCTGCTGGACCTGATGCTGCCCGGGATCGACGGCTTCGAGGTGTGCCGACGGCTGCGGCAGGCCGGACCGACCCCGGTGATCATGCTGACCGCGCGCGGGGACGACGTGGACACCGTGCTCGGCCTGGAGGCCGGGGCCGACGACTACGTGGTCAAGCCCGCGCAGTCCCGCGTCCTGGACGCCCGGATCCGCGCCGTGCTGCGCCGCGCGGGCGGCACCGGCCCGGAGGCGGAGCGGGAGGCGCACGGCGATCTGGTGCTGGACCGGGCGGCGCTGACCGTCACCAAGCGCGGCGCCCCGCTGCCGCTGGCCCCCAGTGAGCTGCGGCTGCTGCTGGAGCTGGCCGCCGCCCCGGGACGGGTGTTCAGCCGCGAGCAACTCCTGGAATCCGTTTGGGGATTGGGGCGGCAGGAGGACATCCGTCTGGTCGACGCCGGAGTGAACCGGCTGCGCGCCAAGATGGAGGACAACCCCTCCGTGCCACGCTACATCCAGACGGTGCGCGGCTTCGGCTACCGCTTCGGGCCGCTGTGACCACGCCGCTCGACGGCGCCGACCCCCGCGCCCCCCGACGGGTCCGACTGCGCCGTGCGGCGGCGGGGCTGCGGCCGCGGCTGCTGGTCGCGTTCGTCGCCGTCGCCACCGTGAGCGCGCTGGCCACCGCCGCGCTCACCTACCGTGCCGCGACCAACTCCACCCTGGAGCTGACCCAGGACACCACCCTGGACGAGCTGCGCCGCCGCGTCGACGTCCTCTCCCCGGGCCTGCCGTTCCCCCCGACCCAGAGCGAACTCGACCGGCTGGCAGGTGAGTTGTCGGGCACCGACGGTTTCCGCGACTGGCGCGTCCTGGCCGCCTACGGCACCGTGCACTCGGAGTGGACCCAGCCCGTCGCCGTCCCGCCCACCCTGGCGGCCACCGTCGACGCCGGCCACGCCGCGTTCCAGCGTTTCACCGCCGACGACCACCCCTGGCTCGCCGCCGGCGTCCCCGTCACGTACGCGAAGGGCGGCCCGTCCGGCCTGACCGTCTACGCCCTCCTCCCGCTCGACCGCGAGCAGAGTGCCGCCAACGCACTGCTCGCCGGGGCGGCTGGAGCAGGGGTGTTCGCCGCGATCCTGGCCGCCGGGCTGGCACTGCTGGCCGCCCGCCAGGTCCTGCGGCCGGTCCGGGCGCTCGGCGACGCCGCCCGGGCCCTCGCCCAGGGGCGGCTCGACACCCGGCTGACCGTCACCGGGCACGACGAACTCGCCCAGCTCTCCAAGACGTTCAACCACACCGCGCGCACTCTCCAGGGCACCATCGAGGAACTGCGCGCCGTCGAATCCCAGGGCCGCCGCTTCGCCGCCGACGTCTCCCACGAACTGCGCACCCCGCTGGCCGCGATGCTCGCCGTCACCGACATCCTCGACGAGGACGCCGAACTGCTGCCCGCCGACACCGCCACCGCCCTGCGCATGATCAGCAACGAGACCACCCGCCTCACCCGGCTCGTCAACGACCTCATCGAGATCTCCCGCCTCGACGCCGGCGCCGCACCCCTGCACACCGAGTCCGTCGACGCCGCCACCGCCGTCCGCGAGACCCTAGACCTGCGCGGCTGGAACGACCGGGTCGACCTCGACCTGCCCGCCGCCCTGCCCGTCCGCCTCGACCCGCGCCGCTTCGACGTCATCGTCGCCAACCTGGTCGGCAACGCCCTGCGCCACGGCCGCCCGCCCGTTCGGCTCACCCTGCGTGACACGGACGACGAGCTCGTGCTCACCGTCACCGACCGGGGGCCGGGCATCCCACCCGCCGAACTCCCGCACCTGTTCGACCGGTTCTACAAGGCCGACAAGGCCCGGGCCCGCTCCGAGGGCAGCGGGCTCGGCCTCGCCATCGCACAGGAGAACGCCCGGCTGCACGGCGGTCTCATCGAGGCCGCCAACGCGCCGTCCGGCGGCGCTGTGTTCACCCTCGTCCTGCCCCGCGGCCTCGTCACGGAGGACACATGACCACCCGGCACCGCTGCTTGGCCGCCGCGGCCGTGCTGCTACTGGCCTGCGGCTGCTCGATCTCCACCACCGGCCCGGTGCGCAGCGGGCAGCCGGCCACCGGGGTCCAGCCGGGCACCCGGCTGTACTTCCTCGACCAGCACGGCATCCACCTCACCATCCGGCCGGACGCACAACGCGAGGACCTCCAGCAGACCCTGAACACCCTGCTCGCCGGCCCCGACCACGCCGAGACCCGCTCCGGCCTCTACAGCGACCTGCCCGCCTCCGCCGGCGTCCAGGCCACCGTCACCCCCGGAGTGGTCACGCTGCGCCTGTCCTGGCCCGCATCCTCGCTGTCCGCCCCCGCCATCCAGCAGCTCGTCTGCACCACCGAGGACGCCCCCACCACCGGGCCCGTGCCGAAGGTGGCCATCGTCAGCCGCGACGCCCCCTCCGCCATCCAGCAGCAGTGCGACCTCCACCGCGCCGGCTGATCACCACCACGCCGACGGGCCCGGCACGCGAAACACGCGTACCGGGCCCGCGCCGGCACCACCGATCTCCTCGACCGGCACCCCCGAAGCAGCCGATCCACCTGGACGTCCAGCCCGAGGTCCGACCACACCATCGGTCCACGGAGACGCAGGGGAAGCGCATTCGGCACACGAGCACCGGTGTGCGTCCGCGTACTGTGGTGCCCGACGAGGAGGAGGGGGCTCGGTGCGCAGGGTTCCGCCGGAGATGTTCCGGTTCACGACGGGGGAGAAGGCCGAACTCTACGGTGCGATCCTCCAGGCCTTCGGCGCGGCCAACGAGCGGTTGGAGACCGCTCTCGGGCTGGACGAAGTCCGCACCCGGCTGCGGACGGTCGGCTGGCTCGACGCGGTGCACGACGACGATCTCCAGGAGGCGCTGCGGAAACTCAGGGAGTGGCAGCTGCTGGACGTCGTTCAGAACCACGCGGAGAACTACCGCACCGCAGAGGAGTACGAGCGCCGCAACCTCCAGTACTCGCTGACCCGGCGCGGTGAAGCCGCGTTCGCCGGGGTCGAGCACGCCCTGTCCGTGCTCGCCTCGACGGGTGCGCTCCAGACGGCGGTGCTGGAGGCGGTCACGGACCGGCTCGACGAGCTGTACGTCCTGCTGGGCGACTCCGCCTCCTCGGACCGTCGGGTCTTCACCACACTGCAGGAGCTGGAGGGACACCTGGAGGCGCTGCTGGCCAACACCAAGGCGTTCAACGGCGAGTTGCAGCGCCTGCTGCGCGCCGAGGGCGCGGACCTGGCGACCTTCCGCGAGGTGAAGGCCGCAACGGTGGCCTACCTCCAGGAGTTCCTGGTCAACCTCGACCAGCGAGGTCGGACGGTGGCCACGGCCGTGGAACGGGTCGAGCGGCGCGGGGTGAGCCTGCTGCACGAGCGGGCGCTGCGGGGCGCCGAGCTGCCGCCGGTCGCCGACGGCGACCCCGCGCCGGCCTGGTTGGAGCGGCGCCGGGCGCGCTGGGAGGGGCTGCGGGCCTGGTTCCGGCCGGCGGACGGGGCACGGCCCCGGGTGGAGCAGCTGCACGACGTGGCGCGGCGGGCGATCGTGACGCTCCTCCAGGTCCTCGACCGGATCACCGAGTCACGGCGCCGTTCGTCCAGTGCCGTCCAGGACTTCCGGGAACTGGCCCGCTGGTTCGCCGCGGCGCCCGGCGAGGACGACCTGCACCGCCTGTGGTCGGCCGCCTTCGGGCTCGGCCCCGCCCGTCATGCCCATCTCGCGCATCCCGATCCTGAGTTGGTGCCCTCGTCGGGCAGCTGGGCCGAGGCCCCGCCGGTGGAGGTGTCGGCGCTGCTGCGCACCAGCGGCCGCACCGAACGGTTCACGCGCACCGGAAAGGTGCGCGACATCGGCGGCATCAAGGCGGCCCGGGCCGAGCGGGCCCGGAAGGAGCGCGTCGAACTCGAAGCCGCCTGGGACCTCCTGGGCACCGACGGCCCGGTGCGGCTCTCCGGTTTCGGCATGCTGGACCACACCGTCTTCGAGCGGCTGCTCGACCTCCTCGGCCGGGCGCTGGCCGTACGTCCGGACGCCGGCGGAACGCGTCGGGCCGTCACCTCCGACGGCCGCGTCGAGATCGTGCTCCGGCTGCTTCCCGACGGCGGGCGGGCCGTCCTGCGGACCTCCCACGGACGGCTGGAGGGGCCCGACTACCTGGTGGAGATCCGCAGCCCGGGCGCCCCGCGGGCGGTCACCCGTGAGGACAGCGCATGAGTGGGCGAAGCGCGATCCTCATCAGGAGAGGCATATGAGCACCCTTGCCAACCAACTGGTCCTGGCCGAGCGGCAGGACATCGCCCGAGGCATCAGACTCCTCCTCGGCCGACCGCTGATCACCGAGCGCGGCGACCCGCCCGCCTTCGAGCTGATCCGCCGCCGGCAGGACCCGTTGACGAAGTGGTTCGACTACAACTGCGGCTGGCAGCTGGTGGTGGAGCCGCGCCTGGGGTACGCGCGCCTGCTCAAGATCCGGGCCGTCCCCGACGCCTCGCGCCCTGCCCGCCGGCTGCGGTCCGGCAAGGCTCCGTTCGACCGCCGCCGCTACACGCTGCTGTGCGTCGTCTCGGCCGAGCTGCTCCCGGTCCCGGTCACGACGGTCGGCCTGCTCGCCGACCGGGTCGTCCAGGCCTGCGCCACCGACGAGGCGCTGCCGTCCTTCGACACGGCGAGCAAGTCCGAGCGCATGGCCTTCGTGGACGTCCTGAAACTGCTGGAGGCCCACGGCGCGCTCCTCACCGTGGACGGCGTCACGGAGAGCTTCGTCGACTCGGCGAAGGCCAAGGTCCTCTACCGGGTGGACGCCACCGTACTGATGCGCCTGCTCGCCGCGCCCGTCGGGCCGTCCCGGCTGGCCGTGCCGGCGGAGGACGTACCACTGCGCTTCGAGGAACTCCTGCGCGGCACCGTGCGCGAGAGCAGGTACGGCGGTGCCGACGCCTCCGATGCGCAGCGCAACCTCCGGCTGCGGCACTCGGTGCTGCGCCGGCTCCTCGACGATCCCGTCCTCCACCACGACGAGCTCGGCGCCGACGAACTGGCCTACCTCACCTCGCCGACCGGGCGCCAGATCGTCCGGCGCGCCGCCGAACAGGGCGGCTTCGTGCTGGAGGAACGGGCCGACGGCCTGCTGCTCGTCGACCCGGACGGGATCGCGACCGACAGCCGCTTCCCGGACGACTCCGCGACGGCCCGTGTCGCCGCCCTGCTCCTGCTGGAACCTCTGACGGCCGCTCCGGACGGGCTGACACCGGAACAGCTCACCGTCGAGGCGGACGAACTCCTGCGGCGCTTCCCGAAGTGGGCGAAGAGCTACCAGTCGGAGGACGGCGCCCAGCGCCTCGCGGCCGATGCCGTTCGCGTCCTCGGCGACTTCGGCCTGGCCCGTCGGATCGGCGACCGCACCGTTCCCCGACCCGCGGCGTTCCGGTACCGGACCACCGTGACCGACGGTCCCGCAACCTGACCAGGGAAGACCTCCGATGACCGTGACACAGCTCCCGCAGCGCTCCGAGTTCCCGACGGCGGCCGCAGCAGTGCGATGGCAGCCCTCCAGGGCCGGCATCCTCAACGTCTGGCGCTACTACGACGAGACCTTCACCTTCCACGAGGGCCGACTGCTCCTGAGGGGGCAGAACGGCACCGGCAAGTCCAAGGCACTGGAGGTGCTGCTGCCGTTCCTGCTCGACGCCAGCCTGCGCCCCAACCGGCTGTCCACCTTCGGCGGCTCCGAGCGCACCATGCACTGGAACCTGATGGGCGAGGGGACCTCGGGCAAGACCCGCGTCGGGTACGTGTGGCTGGAGTTCGTCCGCGACGACGGCGGCCCCGTCCGGTTCACCTGCGGCGCCAGACTCCAGGCCAGCGTGCACACCCCCGGTGTCACCGTCGACTACTTCACCACCGGCGCGCGGATCGACCACCCCGGCGGTCTCTCCCTGGTCAACGACGCGGGTCAGCCGCTCACCCGCGCCGCCCTGGCCGAAGCCCTGCACGGCCGGGGCGAGCTGCACGGATCACCGACCGACTACCGCAACACGGTCCGGAGCACGCTGTTTCCAGGGCTGAGCGAGCAACGCTACGACGCCCTGATCACCGCACTGCTCCAGCTCCGCACCCCCAAGCTCTCCGAGCGCCTGGATCCCTCACTGCTGTCCTCCCTGCTCTCGCGGGCCCTGCCCCCGCTCGGCCAGGGCGAGATCACCGAACTGGCCGAGGGCTTCGAACGCCTCGACCGCCAGCGCGAACACCTGAAGACCCTGGACGACGAGGTGGCCGCGGCCACCGCCGTCGCGAACCAACAACGCGGCTACGCCCAGCGCGTCCTGCGCGCCGGGGCGGCGGCGCTCATCTCCGCGACGACCGAGATGGACAACCTCGCCCGCATCGCCAGGGAGAGCGAGGCGGAGCACGCCGCGGCCCTGCTCCGGCGCGAGGAGAGCAGGGGAGCACAGGAGGAGCTCGAACACCGACGACAGGAGATCGACGGCGCCATCGAGGGACTGCTCGGCTCCGAGGCCTACCGGCAGGGGCAGGAACTCGACCAGCTCCGGAGCAGGGCCGACCAGGCCACCCGGACCGCCGCCCGGGTCCGTGCCGCCGCCGACAGGAAGGTCCACGCGGCCGCCGAGGACGCCGGGCGTGCCGACGACGCGCGGCTGCGCTCCGAGCAGCGGGCCGAGCACACCCGAGCCGCCCGGGAGGAGACGCGGGGCGCCGCGCGGCGAGCGGCCATGGAGTCCGTCTGCACCGAGGTGCAGACGCTGCTCGGCACCGCACCCGGTGCGTCCGGGGGCACGGAGGAACTGGGGCGCAAGGCGCGCCGGCTGCTGCGCGGTGCGGTCGTCTCGCGGCACGGCCGGATCGCCGAGGTCCGCGCCGCCGTCGAGCGCCATGAGCGTTCCGTCGCTGAGCGGACGGCGGCGGAGCAGCACCTCGACACGGAGCGCGAACGGCTGGCCGGTGCGACCGCGAGGCGCGAGGGGAACGCCCACGCCTACGAGACCGCCGTCGACGCCCACGCCGACCTGCTGCGCCGGTGGGCGACGGCCGACTGCACCGAGCTGTCCATCGACGACGCCGAGGAACTCGCTTCCCGTGCCGCCGTCGAGACCGACGTCCTCATGCTGGTGGAGGCCGCCGCCCGGGCGGCGGAGAGCGCCATCACCGCCGACGAGACGACCGCCCGCGCCGGCCGGGACGACGCCCGTGCCCGGCGTGACCGGGTCGTCGGGGAACTGGAACGCACCGCGGCCGCGGCCGACCTCCCACCGGTCCCGCCACGCACCCGCACGGCCGACCGGTCGGTCCAGCCGGGAGCGCCACTGTGGCGCCTGCTGGCATTCCTGCCGGACGTGCCGCCCGCCGACCAGGCCGGCATCGAAGCGGCCCTGGAAGCGGCCGGCCTGCTGGATGCCTGGATGACCCCCGACGGCGCCCTCGTCGTCGCGGGCCACGACACCCTGGCCGACCCGGCATCGGCCGTGCCCGCAGCGGGCCCCTCGCTGCTCGACGTCCTCTCTCCCGAGCCCGACGGCCCGGTGCCGCCCGGCCGGGTGCAGAGACTGCTGGCCGGCATCGCCTACGGCCCCACACTCCCGGCCGGTCACCCGGCTGCCGTGGCCGCCGACGGAAGCTGGCGGCTGGCGACGGCGGTCGGCTCGTGGACCAAGGAGGAGTCCAGCCACATCGGCGCCGCCGCCCGGGAACGCGCCAGGCAGCGGCGGATCGCGGACCTCACCGCCGAACTGGCCGAGGCCGACATCACCGTCAACGGTTTCGAGACGCGGCTGCACGCCCTCGCCGACCGCCGGACGCGCCTCGGTGCCGACCTCCGCTCCCGGCCCCACCACCGGGAGGTGGAAGAGGCCAAGCGTGCCTGGGAACGGTCCGAGTCCGAGGTGGGTGCCCGCGAGGACACCGTACGCGAGGCCGTCGAACGGCTCGCGCGGCAGGAGGACGCGGTCGCGGACGCGCTGCGCACACTCGCCGTCGCCTCGGCCGAGCACGCCCTGCCGACCGAACGCGCCGCCCTGGACGCGACCGCCAGGGCAGTCGACGCGCTGCGCGAACAGGCCGACATCTGGCTCGACGCCCACCTCGCCTGGACGGCCGCCGAGCACGCCTGGGACACCGCCCGCAGCCACGCCGAGGCGTCCCGCGGCGAGGCGGCGGAGAGCCTGGACGAGGCCGAGGACGCCGAAGCCGCCGCTCGCGGGCTCCGGTCCGCGCTCCAGGCCGTCGAGAGCACCGTCGGCGAGGACTACCGCCAGGTGGCCGCCCGCATCGGCGACTTCCGGGAATCGCTCGACCGGACCCGCCGTGAGATCGACACCGGCACCCGGGCACTCCTCGCCCTCGAAGGCCGGATCGGTGCACTGGGCGCCGCCACGGCCCAGGACGCGGCCCTTCGCGACGGCGCCGTGGCGGCCCGTAACGAGGCAGCCCGCGGCTTCCAGCGCCTCTGCCTCCTCGGATTCCCCGAGGACGCGGGCCTCGGGCTCGTCCTCACCTCCGTGGACGGCACCCGCGCCACCCTCGAAGCGGCGCGCGAGACCGCCGCCGCGTGGCCCAACCTGCCACACGGCACCAGGAACCTCGGCGACTCCCTGAACCGTCTCTCCGAGGCCGTCCACCGAGCCCGCCAGAGCCTCAGCAGCCGTGCCGACCTCGAACTCGAAGCCGAGGAGGACGTCCACGTCCTCACCGCCACCATCGACGGCATCCGGGTCGGCGCGACCAGCCTCCTCTCCATCCTCACCGCCGACCGTGACCGCAGCCAGGACGACATCACCGCCGCCGAGCGCAGCCTCTTCGACCGGACCCTCACCGGCGACACCCGCCGCCACCTCGCCTCCCGGATCCGCCAGGCCGGTGAACTCGTCGAGCGGATGAACGGCCACCTCGAACGGGTCCGTACCGCCTCGCGGGTGGCCGTCCGTCTGGTGTGGCAGATCCACCCCGACCTGCCCGCCGGCACCCGGACGGCCCGTGAACTGCTGCTCAAGGACCCGGCCCGGATCACCGAGGCCGACCGCGAGGCCCTGCACGCCTTCTTCCGGGGCCGCATCGAGGAGGCCAAGACCCGCAACACGGCAGCGACGTGGGAGGAGCAGCTCGCCGAGGTCCTCGACTACACGGCCTGGCACCAGTTCGTCGTCAAGCTGGACCGCGCCAACGGCTCCGGGTGGCAGCTGCTCACCAAGAAGCTCCACGGCGCGCTCTCGGGCGGTGAGAAGGCCATCGCCCTCCACCTGCCGCTGTTCGCCGCCGTGGCCGCCCACTACGAGGCGGTGCCGGAATCCCCGCGGCTGATCCTGCTCGACGAGGTCTTCGTCGGCGTCGACACCGTCAACCGCGGGCAGGTCTTCGGCCTCCTCGCGGCACTCGACCTCGACCTGGTGCTCACCTCCGACCACGAGTGGTGCACCTACCGGGAGCTCTCCGGCATCGCCGTCCACCAGCTGATCACCGGAGGCGACGGCGACGACGCCGTCACCAGCGCCCGCTTCGTCTGGACGGGTACCGACCTGCTGGCCGACGACGCCGGGGCGGAAGAGCCGGCATGACCGACCGCCACCCCCTCGACCTCCCCGAACTCCGGCCCCTCTGGTCGGCCGTCCACGACCGCCTCTCGACCGGCCGCCCCGTCAGCCGGGTGCGGTCCGGACCGCTCGACGACGCCGGCCGGGAGGCCTTGGCCGACCTCCTCGGACTCGACCGGCTCCCCGGCACCGAACCGACGATCCCCCTCGCCGGACTCGACGGTGCCGTGCTGGAGGCCTGCGGTCGGCCCGTCCGGGACGTGGTGACCGCGATCCTCGGCCCGATCCACGACCGGGCCGCCGAGCGCGAACGCAGGACCGGCCAACGCGAAGCCCTGTGGGGGTGGTTGGCCGGCCACGAGGTGGTCACCGCCCAGCCCGCTCTCCTGGAATGGGTCGGCCACCTGCGGACCAACGGCCTCCTCGACGGCTCACCCGACCGGACCAGGGGCCTGCTGACCGCCGCGCTGGCCGTCCTCGCCGCACTCCCGGCCGAGGGCGAGCCACTACCGGTCCTCGCCGCCCGCCTCCTCGACGGCGACTCCCACGCGCTCGACGACGGGACCCGGCTGTCCTCGCTCGTCCTGCGCGCACTGGCGGTGCTGTACGGCACCGACATGCCCGACGCCGCCGAAGGGCGACGCGCACTCTGGAGCCGAGCCGGTGTGGCCGACGACGAACTGTCCTCCAGCGTGCTCGCCGTCGGCCTGCACCTCGACGGCGACGGCCCGGTCGCCAAGGTCTCCCGGATCTGCGCCGAAGCCGGCCACCCCGTCAGCCTCACCCTCGCCCAGCTGCGCTCACCCGGCGGATTCACCGGTCCCGCAGGAACGGTGCACATCACCGAGAACCCCAGCGTGCTCGCACTGGCCCTGCGGCGCTTCGGCCACCACTGCCCGCCGCTGGTCTGCACCTCCGGCTGGCCCAACACCGCCGTGATCCACCTGCTGCGCCGACTCGCCGAAGTCGGCGCATCCCTGCGCTACCACGGCGACTTCGACGGCGAGGGCATCCGCATCGCGGCCCACGTCCTGGCCAAGACCGGAGCCGTTCCCTGGCGGATGGCATCCGAGGACTACCGGGCCGCTGCGCCCCGGGTTCCCTCGGGCCCCGATCCGGGCCGCCTCACGCCCGCACCGTGGGACCGGTCGCTCGTCGCCGCCATGGCCGAACTGCGCACGGCAGTCGTCGAGGAGGTGGTCGCCGACCTCCTCCTCGGCGACTTGGCAGACCACCGACCGGCGATGGCGTGAACTCCCGTGGAATTCCGCTTCACATCTTCGCCCAGGCTGGTTCCGCGGGCCGATGGTGGCGGCCGTGGGAGAACCGGACCAGACCCTCGCCAACCGGCAAGGGCCTGGTCGTCGTTCCCCGCGCCGGGACGCGGCTGCCGTCGCCGCACTGCCCGCGGGGGTGTGATGGTCAGCTCAGGGTGCGGACCGCGGCGGCCTCGTAGGGGCGCAGGTCGGTGAAGCGGCCGGAGAGGACCTTGGAGGCCCACTGCGGGTCCTGGAGGAGGGCGCGGCCGACGGCGACCAGGTCGAACTCGTCGCGTTCCAGCCGGTCGAGCAGGTTGTCGATGCCCTGGACCGGGGCGCCCTCGCCCGCGAACGCGCGGACGAAGTCACCGTCGAGGCCGACCGAGCCGACGGTGATGGTGGGGCGGCCGGTGAGCTTCCTGGTCCAGCCGGCCAGGTTGAGGTCCGAGCCGTCGAACTCGGGGACCCAGTAGCGGCGGGTCGAGGCGTGGAAGGCGTCGACGCCGGCTTCGGCGAGCGGGGCGAGGATCGCCTCCAGTTCCTGGGGGTTCTCGGCCAGGCGGGCGTCGTAGTTCTCCGACTTCCACTGCGAGTAGCGGAAGATCACCGGGAATCCGGGGGAGACGGCCTCGCGCACCGCGGCGACGAGCTCGGCGGTGAACTTCGTCCGGGCGACCGGGTCGCCGCCGTAGGCGTCGGTGCGGCGGTTGGTGCCGGCCCACAGGAACTGGTCGAGCAGGTAGCCGTGGGCGCCATGCAGCTCGACGCCGTCGAAGCCGATCCGTTCGGCGGCCGCGGCGGCCTCGGCGAACGCGCCGATGACGGCGTCCAGGTCGGTCCGGGTCATGGCCCGCCCGGTTCCCTCGGTGCCGTCCAGCCGGATGCCGGACGGGCCGACGGCGGGGGCGTCGGCGAACGGCGGGTCGCCCTGCTTGCGCACCATGCCGATGTGCCAGAGCTGCGGCACGACGGTGCCGCCCGCCGCGTGGACGTCTTCGGCGACGCGGGCCCACCCGGCCAGCTGTTCTTCGCCGTGGAAGCGCGGGATGTCGTCGCTCTGGCCGGCGGACTCGTGGCCGACGTACGTTCCCTCGGTGACGATCAGGCCGACGCCTGCGGCGGCACGGCGGGCGTAGTACGAGCGCACGTCCTCGCCGGGCACGCCACCCGGGGAGAACCTGCGCGTCATCGGCGCCATCACGATGCGGTTGGGCACGGTCAGTCCGTTGATCGTGACGGGCCGGGACAGGATCTCGGCCGCGCGGGAGGTGGAGGGCTCGGTGACGGTCATGGGGGTTCCTCGCGGATAGCGGTGGTGTGCGCCGGGTCGGAAACGGTTGCCCGCACCAACCACCTCGGCAGCCTCCGCATTTCGCCGGCCGCACGGAACCCGCTGTGATCCGTGCCACTGCACGCCGGTGGGGACGGTCGTCTCTTCACGACTGGGTCGGGTCGGTGCCTGTGACGGGGCGGACGCGACGGGACGTTCGGTGCCGGCCGAGCCACTATGGGAGGAGGCTCACGGGCTCACTGGCCGGCTCGAATGGGGTGCTTGTGATGGGCGTGCCGTTGCATCCGTCGCCGAGGCCCGGACTCGAGGCCGCCGAGGCGCCGGCCGGGCGCGCTCTGGACGCGGCGGCGCGGATCCTGCGATCGGCGCCGGCCCGGCTCGACGCGTACTTCGGCGGCCTCTACCTGCTGTCGGGGGACCGGCAGCTGCTGGAACTGGCCGTGACGCTGGGGGCCGCCCGGCAGTTCACCCGGCCGTGGCAGCGCGTCGGCATGACCGCACCGATACCGGTGGCCGAAGCGGCGCGCAGTGGCAGGGTCGTCTGGGTGGCCGGCACGGACGACATGGCGCGCAGGTACCCGAGGGTCGCGCTCGCCATGCCGTACCCGTTCTGCCTCGCGGCCGCTCCGCTCGTCGCACGAGGGACCACGTACGGGGTCGTCTTCGTGTTCTGGCCCGCCGCGCATCCCCCCGAAATGTCGCACGGTGAACGGGACCGGTTCGACGCCTTCGCCGCGAGCCTGGCCGAGGTGCTGGCGGAGGCGGCGCGGGCAGGCCGCCCGGTCCGGGCCGGCCCGCGTCCCGAGGTGGCGGAGCGCGGTTCCGCCGCCCCCCTCACCACGATGGCGGAACGGCTTCCGGAGGGCATCTGCGGCATCGATCTGGACGGCAGGCTGGCCGTGGTCACACCGGCCGCCGCCGAGCTGCTGGGGGAGCCGGTCGAACGGCTGCTGGGCGTACGGCTGTGGGCGGCCCTGCCGTGGCTGCGGGATCCGGTGTACGAGTACCACTACCGGACCGCGGTGATCAGCGGGCAGTCCACTTCCTTCGTCGCGTTGCGGCCGCCGAACCGGTGGCTGTCGTTCGAGCTCTTCCCGGACCCGTCCGGACTGACCGCGCGGATCGTCTCCGCCGACGCCGCCCGCCGCGACCGGACCACCGGAACGCCGTCCGTCCGGGCGGCGCACACGCGGCCCGGAGCGCTGTACCACCTCCTCCAACTCGCCGGCGCGCTGACCGAGGCCGTCAGCGTGCAGGACGTGGTGAGCATGGTCTCCGAGCAGATCGTGCCGGCTTTCGGCGGTCAAGCCGTGGCGGTGCTGATGGCCGAAGGGGGCCGGCTGCGCATCGTGGGCCATCGCGGCTACCCACCGGGCCTGGTCGACCGGTTCGACGGCACCCCGCTGACCGAGCCCACACCCGGTGTCCGGGCGTCCACCAACCCCGCGCCGAAGTACTTCGAGAGCCGTGCGGAGCTGGAGCGGCTCTACCCGGGCCGCCCCGAGACGCAGGACGGGATGGCCGCCTGGGCCTATCTGCCGCTGGTGACCTCGGGCAGGCTGATCGGCACCTGCGTACTGGCGTTCGCCGAGCCGCACCACTTCGATCTCGAGGAACGAGCCGTCCTCACCTCGCTCGGCGGACTGATCGCCCAGGCCCTGGACCGTGCCCGGCTGTACGACACCAAGCTCGGCCTCGCCCACGGCCTCCAGGAAAGCCTGCTGCCCCGTGCGCTGCCGCACGTCCCGAGCCTGGAGGTCAGCGCCCGCTACCTGCCGTGCACCCAGGGAATGGACGTCGGGGGCGACTTCTACGACCTCATCCGGGTCGGGCCCGACACGGTGGCCGTCGTGATCGGCGACGTCCAGGGCCACAACGTCAACGCCGCCGCGCTGATGGGCCAGGTCCGTACCGCCGTCCGTGCCTTCGCTTCGGCCGACGCCGATCCGAGCACCGTGCTCTCCCGCACCAACCGCCTTTTGGCCGGCCTGGACACGGCCCTGCTGGCCAGCTGCGTCTACCTGCGCGTCGACCTCGCCCGGCGCGAGGCCTGGCTGGCCGACGCCGGCCACCCGGTACCCCTGCGGTACGGCCCGGACGGCCGGGCGGACGCACTGGAGCCGCTCGTCGGCATGGTGCTGAACGTCGACCCCGCCGCCGACTATCCGCAGATCCGCATCGACCTGCCGATCGGCACCACCCTGGTCCTGTACACCGACGGCCTCGTCGACACTCCCGGTACGGACCCCGACCGGGCGCTGGCCGACCTCACCGCCACGCTGGCCCGCCACGGCGGCGAACCGCTCGACCGGCTGGCCGATGCGCTCGTCGATCGGGCCGGGCAGGGAGAGCACCGCACCGACGACGTCGCGCTGCTGCTGATCCGGTCCGTCCCCCGGTGAGCCGACACGGGAGCGGGGCCGCTTCCGAGGGCGGGCGGGTTTCGGCGCCCGTGCGGGGACGGCGCACGCGGGCACGGCGCGCGCGAGCGTGCTCGGGCGGGGTCCCCCGTGTGCTGTGTCCCGCTCGTGCCAGGGGCGGGACCATGGGTGTATGGCGAAAGACACGGGCCCCTCTCCCCGGGCTCCGAGCGGAGCGGCCGGCCGCAGTGGGCGGCGGCATCCACGCCCGATCCCGCGGGGGCCGTCGGTGCGGCGTCTGCGGTCGGTGACGAGCATCCGCAGCGTCGCCGGCCAGATGTTCCTCCTCCAGGTGTTCATCGTGCTGCTGCTCGTGGTGGCGGCCGTCGTCGCGCTGCTGGTCGAGTCCCGCAGCGACCGGTACGCGGCCGCGCGCGACCGATCGCTCGCCGCGGCCGAGGCGTTCGCCCACGGCCCCGGCCTGGTGGCGACGATGCAGGGCCCCGATCCCAGCGCGGTGCTCCAGCCGCTGACCGAAGCGGCCCGGACAGGGGCCAAGGTCGACTTCATCGTGGTGGCCGACCGGAACGGCATCCGGTACACCCACCCCGAGCCGGCACAGATCGGCAAGAAGTTCGTCGGCACCATCGAGCCGTCGCTGCACGGGTTGGTCACCGTCGAGCGGGTGCACGGCCCGCTCGGCCTGGAGTACCAGGTGGTGGTTCCGGTGGAGGACACCCACGGCGGGGTCGTGGGCGTCGTGGCCGCCGGGATGAAGGTCGCCAACGTGAGCAGCGCGATCAACCGCCAGCTGCCGGTCGTCCTGGGTGCCGGCACCGTCGCGCTCGCCCTGGCCACGGCCGGAACGGGGCTGGTGGGCAGGCGCCTCCTGCGGCAGACCCACGGCTTGGGGCCGGAGGAGATGACCAGGATGTACGAGCACCACGACGCGGTGCTGCACGCGGTGCGCGAGGGCGTGGCCATCGTCGGCGGCGACGGCCGGGTCCTGCTCGCCAACGACGAGGCGCGCCGGCTGCTGGACCTGCCCCCCGACGCGGAGGGGCGCGCTGTCACCGACCTCGGCCTCGACCCCCGTACGAGCGAACTGCTGCTCTCCGACAGCACGGTCACCGACCAGGTGCTCCCCGTCGGCGACCGCCTGCTGGCCGTCAACAACCGCCCCACCGACAGCCGGGGAGGCCCGCCCGGCAGCGTCACCACCCTGCGTGACTCCACCGAACTGCGCGCCCTCGCGGGGAAGGCCGAGGTCGCCCGCGGTCGGCTCAGGCTGCTGTACGACGCGAGCATGACCATCGGCACCACGCTGGACGTCCGGCGCACCGTGAAGGAACTCGCCGACATCGCCTCCCGGGACTTCTGCGACTACGCCACCGTCGACCTCGCCGAAGAGGTCCTGCGCGGCGAGGAACCGCACCCCCTGGCGGTCGGTGCCGGGGTGGAGCTGCGGCGGGTGGCGCTCACGGGCATCCGGGACGATTCGCCGCTGTACCGCGAGGGCAGGCTGGTCCGGTGGGCGGGGACCACCCCGCAGGCGGCGGGCTTCGCCAGCGGGCGATCCGCGCTGGTCGCCGAGCTGGCGACCGACGTCGGGTGGCGCATGCAGGAACTCGAGCGCACGCAGGCGGTGCTGGAATTCGGCCTGGCATCGCTGATCACCGTTCCACTGACGGCGCGGGGCGTGCTGATGGGCGTCGCCTGCTTCTGGCGCGGCCGGGACAGGGGCCCGTTCGAGGACGAGGACCTGTCCGTGGCCGAGGAGCTGGCCGCCCGGGCCGCCGTGTCCGTCGACAACGCCCGCCGCTTCACGCGCGAGCACACGATGGCCGTCACCCTGCAGCACAGCCTGTTGCCGCGCGCGTTGCCCGAGCAGAGCGCCATCGAGGTCGCCTACCGCTACCTGCCCGCCCAGGCCGGGGTCGGCGGCGACTGGTTCGACGTGATCCCGCTGCCGGGTGCCCGGGTCGCGCTCGTCGTCGGCGACGTGGTCGGCCATGGCATGCACGCGGCCGCGACCATGGGCCGCCTGCGCACCGCCGTCCAGAACTTCTCCACGCTCGACCTGCCGCCGGACGAGCTCCTCGGACACCTGGACGAACTGGTCGCCCACATCGACCAGGAGGCTGCCGCAGCCGGGGGTGAGCTCACGATCACCGGTGCCACGTGCCTCTACGCGATCTACGACCCCACCACCGCCGTCTGCGCGCTGGCCCGGGCGGGCCATCCCCCGCCCGCCCTCGTCCACCCGGACGGCACCGTGGAACTCCTCGGCCTCCCCGCCGGTCCGCCGCTCGGCCTGGGCGGGATGCCCTTCGAAGCCACGCAGGTGCGACTGTCGCCGGGGAGCAGCCTGATCCTCTACACCGACGGCCTCGTCGAGGACCGCACCCGCGACATCGGTGTCGGCCTGGACACCCTCACGGCCGTCCTGGGCCGCCCCGACCGGTCGCCGCAGGAGGTCTGCGAAGCCGTGCTCGACGTCCTGCTGCCCGACCGCCAGAACGACGACATCGCCCTCCTCGTCGCCCGGACCCGCGTGCTGGAGCCGGATCGGATCGCGGAGTGGGAGGTGGCCTCGACTCCGGAGGCCGTGGCCCAGGCCCGCGCCGAGGCCACCCGACAGCTCGCCGAGTGGGGTCTTGACGAGGCAGCCTTCGTCACCGAACTGGTGCTCAGCGAACTGGTGACCAACGCCATCCGCTACGGGACCGGACCGATCGGGGTGCGGCTGCTGTACGAGCGCACGCTGATCTGCGAGGTCTCCGACACCAGCAGCACCGCCCCGCACCTGCGCTACGCGGTCGCGGAGGACGAAGGCGGCCGTGGCCTGTTCCTCGTCGCCCGGCTCACCGAACGCTGGGGAGTCCGCTACACCCCCGAGGGCAAGATCATCTGGGCCGAGCAGTACCTGTGACCGGGCGTCCCGGCATCCGGCCGCGTGTGGCACCGTCCGCAGGCCCACCCTTGGCGGAACTCACCGCGCGCCTGGACCGGGGCGGGTCTAACGTTGCGTAGCGGGGGATAACTCTGTGTGACTACTGCGGGTCGGGGCCGTCGAGCCTCGGGGCTCCGGGCCGCCCTTCAGGAGGAAGTGCATGAGATTCCAGGTATGTTCGAGCGCGCTGGCGACCGCCGTGCTGACCGTCGGCCTGACCGGTGCCGCGACCCCGGCGGGGGCCGCCGACCGTACGCCGTTCCTCGACCGCCTGCACACGGTGAACACGGTCGCGTCCACCGTTCCGGCGAACGGCGACCAGAACCCGTACGGCACGTTCGTGATCCGCGAAAGCATCGGTGACCTGCACCGGGGCAACATCCTGGTCAGCAACTTCAACAACTCGGTGCCCCCGTCCGGGGAACAGGGCAGGGGCACCACGCTGGTCCAGATCACCCCGGGCGGACAGGCGTCCACGTTCGCCACGATCGATCCGAACAACCTGCCGGGCCCCTGCCCGGGCGGGGTCGGACTGACCACCGCGCTGACCGTCCTGCCCGGCGGCTGGGTCGTGGTCGGCAGCCTCCCGACCGCGGACGGCAACTCGGCCACGGCCCAGGCCGGCTGTCTGTTGGTGCTGGACAGCCACGGGACGGTGCGCGAGACGATCGCGGGTGACGGCATCAACGGCCCGTGGGACATGACCGCGGTCAGCTCCGAGCGGCGGAGCGAGCTGTTCGTGACCAACGTGCTCAACGGCACGGTGGCCGCCGGCGGTGCGGAGGTCGACCAGGGTACCGTGCTGCGGATCACCCTGAGCTCCGAGGGGGACAGGCCGCCGAAGCGGGTCGCCACCACCGAGATCGCGTGCGGGTTCCCCGAGCGGACGGACCCGGCGGCCCTGGTGGTCGGACCGACCGGCGTGGCCCTGGGCAAGGACGGAACGCTCTTCGTGGCCGACACCGTTCGCAGCCGGATCACCGCCATCCCCCGCGCCCTGACCCGCCAGGACAGTGACGGTATCGGGAAGGTCATCAGCGAGGGTGGCAACCTCAACGGCCCGCTCGGGATGGCCCTCGCGCCCGGGGGCGACATCCTGACGGTCAACGGCGGGGACGGGAACATCGTCGAGACCACCGAGCGCGGCCAGCAGGTGGCGGTCAAGCAGATCAACTCCGAGGGCAACCCGCCCGGTGCCGGTGCGCTCTTCGGCCTCGCGGTGGACCTGGACCGCGACGCGGTCTACTTCGTCAACGACGTCGACAACGAACTCGACGTTCTGCACTGAGGCTTGAGCGCCGTGCTCGAGGAATAGGGGCCTCCCGGACCGCAGGACGCCGTCCTGCGGCCGGGGGCTCCTGGGTGCGGGCGTGGGGATTGCCGCGCTGCCGGCTGCGGTGACCCCCACGCCCGCTGTTGTCGTACCGGAACCCGCCACACCGCTGCCGCCGGTGGCCCACCGGTCCCCGGACCGGGCGCTCGCGGTGGTGTGCTCGGCCGGTGCTCGACCAACCCGCCGGCCGGTGCCGACCACCCGGCTCAGGCGGCCCCCGCCCTCGCCCGCTCCCGCTCCGGTGAGGCCGGCCCGTACCCCGCCTGGGCCGACGAGCGCTGCGCCGACGAGCGCTGCGCCGACCGGCCGCTCCGGGACCGCACGACCGACTCCTTCGAACCCGATCTCGCCGACGGCTCCTGAGCGGAGCCGTCGGCGTCGGCGTGCCGCCGGCGAGGTGCCGAGACCGACCCGTACCGCACCTCCGTTCTCCGGGCGGCAGGCGGTGCGCCGCACTCGCCGGTGCCGCCTGGACGCCGATCCCCGGTGCCGTCGGTCGACCCGTTGCCATGGGTGCCGCATCTTGTCCGTACAACTCGATGCGTTCGTCTGCCGTATGGCGGGCAGTCATGAATGGGCCGCCGGACGGTCCCCCACGCACGCTGTCCTTGGGGACGCCGTCCTCCACCTACCTGACATGCAGAGGTCAACCCACCCATGGCAGAGCTGAACCGCCGCCGATTCTTCCAACTCGCGGGCGCGACCGTCGCGTTCTCGTCGCTGTCGCAGAGCATCGCCCGAGCCGCTTCCATCGCCCCGCTGGGGAGCACCGGCACCCTCCAGGACGTCGAGCACATCGTCGTGCTGATGCAGGAGAACCGTTCGTTCGACCACTACTTCGGGTCGCTGAAGGGCGTCCGAGGCTTCGGCGACCCCCGTCCGGTGACCCTGCCGAGCGGCAAGCCGGTGTGGCACCAGACGGACGGCCTCAAGCGGGAGGTGCTGCCGTTCCGGCCTCAGGTCAGGGATCTCGGGATGCAGTTCATCCAGGACCTCAACCACGACTGGGCCGGCGGTCACAAGGCGTTCAACAGCGGCAAGTACGACCAGTGGATACCCGCCAAGACGGCCACCACGATGGCCTACCTGACCCGCGACGACATCCCGTTCCACTACGCGCTCGCCGACGCGTTCACCGTCTGCGACGCCTACCACTGCTCGTTCATCGGTTCCACCGACCCGAACCGCTACTACATGTGGACGGGCTGCACCGGCAACGGCGTCACCGGCAGCGGCCCGGTCCTCGGCAACCAGGAGGCCGGCTACAGCTGGACGACCTACCCCGAGCGGCTGGAGAAGGCCGGGATCTCCTGGAAGATCTACCAGGACGTCGGCGACGGACTGGACGCGGCCGGCTCCTGGGGCTGGATCGGCGACGCGTACCGCGGGAACTACGGCGACAACTCGCTGCTCTACTTCAACAACTACCGCAACGCCAAGCCGGGCGACCCGCTGCACGACAAGGCCCGCACCGGCACCAACGCCAAGGCGGGCGAGGGCCTGTTCGACATCCTGCGGCGCGACGTGCAGGCCGGCACGCTGCCGCGGATCTCCTGGATCGCCGCACCCGAGGCCTTCACCGAGCACCCCAACTGGCCCGCCAACTACGGTGCCTGGTACGTCTCTCAGGTGTTGGACGCGCTGACGTCCAACCCCGATGTGTGGGCCAGGACCGCGCTGTTCATCACCTACGACGAGAACGACGGCTTCTTCGACCACGTCGTGCCGCCGTTCCCGCCCTCCTCCGCCTCGCAGGGCCTGTCGACCGTCGCGACCAGCGCCGACCACTTCGCCGGCAGCATCGGCTACTCGGCCGGACCGTACGGCCTCGGCCAGCGGGTGCCGATGCTGGTCGTCTCGCCCTGGAGCACCGGCGGCTACACCTGCTCGGAGACCTTCGACCACACCTCGATCATCCGCTTCATGGAGCGCCGCTTCGGCGTCCGGGAACCCAACATCTCGCCCTGGCGGCGCGCGATCTGCGGCGACCTGACCTCCGCCTTCGACTTCACCACGTCGAACACGACCCCGGCGGCGCTCCCCTCCACGGCCGCCTACGTCCCGCCGGACCGCAACCGGCACCCGGACTACGTGCCCACCCCGCCCGCCGGCGGCACCATGCCGAAGCAGGAGCCGGGCGCAAGGCCCACCCGCCCGCTGACGTACGCGCCGTACGTGGACGGTTCGGCCGACACCGCCACGGGAAAGTACCGCCTCACCTTCAGCGCGGGCGCGACGGCGGGCGCCCAGTTCCTGGTGACCTCGGCCAACCGCACCGACGGTCCGTGGACGTACACCACGGAGGCCGGCAAGACGATCGCGGACGCCTGGAACACCACGTACTCCAAGGGCGTCACGGACCTGACCGTCCACGGCCCGAACGGCTTCCTTCGCCGCTTCCGCAACCCCGGCACGGCCGCCGGGCCCGAGGTCACCGCCCGCCACAACCCGACCACCGGCAACCTCGACCTGACCATCGCCAACCCGGCCGGCGCGGACGCCGTTCTCACCCTGACCAACGCCTACGGCGGCACGCCGCAGACCCTCACCGTCCGCCGGGGTGCGACCGTCACGTGCACCGTCGACCTGAGTGCCTGCCGCAGGTGGTACGACGTGACCGTCACCGCAGGCGGGACCGCCGACTTCGTGCGCCGCCTCGCCGGCCACGTCGAGACCGGCGCCCCCGGCCTCTCCGACCCGGGCATCGTCACCTACTGACGACGCCCTGCACGATCCCGCACGCGGCCGCCCCGGGCACCCAGGTGCCCGGGGCGGCCGGACGAGGACCCCGACAGCCGGCTGCCCGGCCGGCCGGTCAGAGGAAGTAGAGGCGGTTCAGCGGGACTTCCTCGGCAGGGGAGGACTGCAGCGGGGTGCCGTCGAGGGTGACGAGGCCCTGGCGTGGGTCCACGAGGACCTCGCCGAGACGGGTGTTGCGGACCATGTCGCGCGGGCCGATGCCGCGGGTGTGGCGGACGGCGACGCGACGGCGCCGGGTGGTCATGCTGTCGTACGGGCGGGCGTGGGTGCCGGACTCGGCGGCGGCGCGGCTGGTGAAGGCGACGGAGAGGTCGGCCGGGGTGGCACCGTGGGCACCGAACAGGGGGCCCATGACGAGGGGTTGGCAGGTTTCGGTGGCGGCGTTGGGGTCGCCGGTGACGCCGTAGGCGGGGAAGCCGGCCTTGAGGACCAGCTGCGGCTTGGCGCCGAAGGAGGCGGGCTGCCACAGGACGATGTCGGCGAGCTTGCCGACCTCGATCGAGCCGACCTCGTGGGAGAGGCCGTGCGCGATGGCCGGGTTGACGGTGAGCTTGGCGATGTAGCGCAGCACGCGCTCGTTGTCGTCCTCCGGGCCGTCGCCCTCCAACGGGCCGCGTTCGGCCTTCATCTTGCCGGCCACGGCGAAGGTGCGGCGCACCGTCTCGCCGGCCCGGCCCATGCCCTGGGCGTCGGAGGAGGTGATGCCGATGGCCCCGAGGTCGTGCAGGACGTCCTCGGCGCCCATGGTGCCGGCCCGGATGCGGTCGCGGGCCATCGCGGCGTCGCCGGGCAGGTCGGTCTTGAGGCCGTGGACGGAGACGATCATGCCGTAGTGCTCGGCGACGGCGTCCCGGCCGAAGGGCAGGGTGGGGTTGGTGGAGGAGCCGATGACGTTCGGCACGCCGGCCATCTTCAGCACGTTGGGGACGTGCCCGCCGCCGCAGCCCTCGATGTGGAAGGCGTGGATGGTGCGGCCTTCGAGGACGCGCAGGGTGTCCTCGACGGAGAGGCACTCGTTCAACCCGTCGGTGTGCATGGCCACTTGGACGTCATGGGCCTCGGCGACGGACAGCGCGGTGTCCAGCGCGCGGGTGTGCGCGCCCATGTCCTCGTGCACCTTGAAGCCGCAGGCCCCGCCCTCGGCCAGGGCTTCGACGAGCGGGGAGGGATGGGAGGAGGAACCGCGGCCCAGGAAGCCGATGTTGACGGGCCAGGCGTCGAAGGAGTTGAAGGCGTGGCGCAGCGCCCAGGGCGAGTTCACGCCGACGCCCCAGGCGGGCCCGAACTCCTGGCCGATGATGGTGGTGACGCCGGAGGCGAGCGAGGCCTCCATGATCCGCGGGGACATCAGGTGGACATGGGTGTCGATGGCGCCGGCGGTGGCGATCAGGCCCTCGCCGGAGACGATGGCCGTCCCGGTGCCGACGACCACGTCGACGCCGTCCAGGGTGTCCGGGTTGCCGGCCCGCCCGATGGCGGCGATCCGGCCCTCCCGGATGCCGATCGAGGTCTTCCGGATGCCCTGGATCGCGTCGATCACCAGGACGTTGCTGATGACGAGGTCGCAGGTGTCCCGGACGGCGGCGGCCTTGAGGTGCAGGCCGTCGCGGGCGGTCTTGCCGAAGCCGACCAGGAACTCGTCGCCCGGCCGCTGGGAGTCGGACTCCACGCGGACGACCAGACCGCTGTCGCCGAGCCGGACACGGTCCCCGGCGCGCGGGCCGTGCACGGCGGTGTACTCGGACGCTTCGATGCTGCTGCTCACGGCTGGTTCTCCTGCTCGTCGTCGACTGCTCCGAGGTAGCCCTGCTCGGCCGCCCGGCGCAGGGCCTCCTGCCGTGTCCGCGGCGAGTCCAGCGGGCCGTCCACGAGCCCCGCGAAACCGATCGCGACCCGCTCACCGCCGATCGGCACCAGGCCGACCTCGACGGTGGTGCCCGGGTCGAAGCGCACCGAGGACCCGGCCGGGACGGCCAGGCGGGTGCCGTAGGCGGCGGCCCGGTCGAAGGCCAGCCGCGGATTGGCCTCGAAGAAGTGGAAGTGCGAGGTGACCGAGATCGGCACGTCCGCGGTGTTGCGCACGGCGAGGGTGTGCACGGGCTCGGGGCGGTCGTCGAGGTGGCCGGTGGGGAGCACGGCGCCCGGCGCGGCCTCGCCGAGGGTGCCGCCGCCGAACGGGTCGGCGATGACGGCGAGCCGGGTGCCGTCCTCGAACACGGCCTCGACCTGGATCTCGGTGACCAGGTCGGGGACGCCGGGCAGGACGTCGGCGGGGGAGAGGACGGAGCGTCCCCGTCGGACGGCCTCGGCCAGCCGGAGGCCGTCGCGGGCGGCCTCGCAGACGGTGTCCGAGACGAGGGCGATGGCCTCGGGGACGTTGAGCCGCAGGCCGCGGGCACGCCGGGCGCGGGCGAGTTCGGCGGCCGTGAAGATCAGTAGCCGGTCGCGTTCGGTGGGGGTCAGCTGCACAAGGGTTCCCTTCTCCCTCGGTGCGGGACGGCGGGGGGTCAGCCGGCGGGCTGGTCGTGGGTGGAGCAGTGGATGCCGCCCCCGCCGCCGGCGATGGTGTCGATCTGGAGGGGGACGATCTCGCGGTCCGGGAACTGGTCCCGGAAGATCTCCTGGGCGTGGCCGTCGGCCTTCGCGTCGCCGAACTTCGGCAGGTAGACGCCCTTGTTGCCGATGTAGAAGTTCAGGTACGAGGAGACGAAGGCGTCGCCGCGGCCGGTGATCCGGTCCGGGTCGGGCTGGCTGATCTCGATCACCCTGAGCTTCCGTCCAGCGGCGTCGGTGGCCTCGGCGAGGACGGCGCGGGCCTGGTCGGCGGAGCGGGACCAGACGTCCGGCGGGGTGCCGGGGAAGGCCCGGTCGAGGAGGACGACCCCGGGGGCGGCGAAGCGGGCGAGGCAGTCGACGTGGGCGTCGGTGATGTCCTTGCCCTTGACGCCCGCGAGCCAGATCACCTTGGTGAGGCCCAGCACCCGCCTGAGTTCAGCTTCGACCTCGTCGCGGGTGCGGCCGGGGTTGCGGTTCTCGTTGACCACGGAGCTCTCGGTGACCAGCAGGGTGCCCTGGCCGTCGGTCTCGAAGGAGCCGCCCTCGGCGGTGATCGGGGTCTCGATCCGTTCGATCCCGTACTTCTCCAGGACCGTGCGGGCGATCCGGGCGTCGTCGGTGTGCTCCTGCTTGCCGCCCCAGCCGCTGAAGTTGAAGTCGACGCCCTGGACCTTGCCGCCCTCCTCCACGAAGACCGGGACGGTGTCGCGGGCCCACAGGTCGTCCACCGGGACGGAGAGCAGCTCGACGCCCGAACCGCAGGCGTTGCGGGCCGAGGCCTCCTGGCCGGGGCGGACGAGCAGGACCACCGGTTCGCGCTCACCGATGGTCCTGGCCACCGAGGCGATGTCCTGGCGGGCGGCGCCGAGCTGGTCGCCCCAGACGTTCTCGGAGGCGGGCCAGGCCATGAAGGTCCGTTCGTGCTTCTCCCACTCGCCGCCGAGGCGGCGTCCGCGGGCGGGGGTGGGGGCGGACGCCGGGGGCTGTGCGGGCGCCTGCGTCGAGGGCTGGTCGGGGGCGCCGGCGACCGTCGGGGCCGCGGAGCCGGCCGGGTCGTCACCGGAAGCGGCGCAGGCGCTCGCGCCGAGGGCGATCACACCGGCTCCGGCGAGGGAGCGCAGTACCGTGCGGCGGGCGAGGGGGGAGTGGGACACGCTGGACTCCGGTGGGGCTGAGGGTGGTTCCGGTCCGGCGGGCGGGCCCGGCTCCGGGGGGAGCGGCCCGCGTGGCGCCGGTGAGCGGCGGACGAAGAGGCCGTCCCGGGGGGACGAGGTCGTCCGGCATCGCCGGAACTGAACTCTCGCATTGACTGAAAAATCAGTCAAGCTTTACGGTGAAGGTACCCAAACCACCCCGAGACGACCGGACCGCCGCCGCGAGCGGCCCCGGTCACGACGATGAAAGGCCGGGTGAGGCGGCGATGCTGCGCAATGGTCTGGAGCCCTGGCACGTCCTGGTGACGGTGGCCGTCCTGGTGCTGCTGTTCGGCTCCAGGAAGCTGCCCGAGATGGCGCGCGGGCTGGGGAGGTCGATGCGCATCCTGAAGTCCGAGACGGCGGCCCTGCGGGAGGACGGGGCGCCCGCCGGTCCGTCGGCGCAGCCGTCCGCCGGGCCCGCGGCGCCGTCGCCCGCCGGGCCCGCGGCCGAGCCGGCGAAGCGTCCGGTCTGACCGCAGGGGCCGCCCAGGGTCCGTCGCCGACTTCGGGAGCCGTCGTCCCCCCGCCACCCGGTGGGGGAGCGGCGGCTCAGCCGTTACGGCGGTAGTGGTCCAGGGACACCCGGACCGGCCCGTCCGAGCCCGCCGTCGACAGCACCCGGACGACGGCGAGGTCCCGCCCGTCCGCGGACCGGACGCAGAAGGCGCCGCGCGGCCCGACGGCGGTGAACGGCAGTCGTCCGGCCGGGCGGCTGCCGAGGCCCTTGAGACAGTCGGCCACCCCCAGGCCCGCGTCCCGGCCGATGAAGGAGTCGGCGGTCTCCGGTACCAGGAACTCGCCGTCGCCGCGACCGACGTACCAGGTCGCGCTGTCGACCGGGACCACGGTGCCGGTGGCGAGGTCGAACTCGTAGCCGGAGTCCGCCGAGGTCAGCTCGACCGCGCGGTAGACCGTGGCGTACTCGGCGGTGGGCGCGGGCGGTACCGGGGCGGTCGGCGAGGCGGCGGCCGGCCGGGTGGGCGTCGGAGCGGCCGTCGGGGTGCCGGGTGCGGCCGTGCCGGACACCGGGGCGTCGGCGGTCGCGGCCTCCTCCGGCTCCTGGTCGTCGAGCAGGAACACCGCCGCGGCGGCGCCGACGGTCAGGGCGACGGCGGCGGTCAGCGCGGTGCGTCCGAGGGTGCGTCTGCGCCCGCCCTTTCGGCGGGTGCTCTCGTGCGGCACCCGCGCGCCGGGCGCGGGCCCGGAGCCGGCCGCGGGCGCGGAGGCCAGCACCGTCGGCGTCGGGGTGGCCGGCGGGGCGAGGACCGTCCGGGCCGAGTCCGACCCGGCCCCGGCGGCCCCGGCGGGCACCTGCGGCAGCTCGGCGTGCCGGGTGATGTGGCTGGTCAGTGGGTATGGCAGCCAGTCGTCGCCGAACCTGAGGTGCCCGCCCACCGCCGGGTGGTTCCGGGCGGCGGCGATCACCTCGGCGGTGGTCGGCCGGTCCTCGGGCCGCTTGGCGAGGCACTGCAGCAGCAGGTTGCGCAGGCTCTCCGGGACCCGGTCGAGGTCGGGCTCCTCGTGGACGGTCCGGTAGAGCGCCGCCGGGTCCGGGCCGTCCCCGAAGGGCGGGGTGCCGCCGGCCACGTGGACGGCCAGGGCGCCCAGCGCGTAGACGTCGGTGGCCGGGGTCGCCGGCCGGCCCATCGCCTGCTCGGGCGCCATGTAGGCGGGCGAGCCGATGCGCAGTCCGGTGCCGGTCAGGGCGCTGGCGTCAGCCGCCCGGGCGATGCCGAAGTCGATCACCCGGGGGCCGTCGGAGGCGATCAGGACGTTGCCGGGCTTGAGGTCGCGGTGGACCACCCCGCTGGCGTGGATCGCCTGCAGGGCCTCGGCGATGCCCGCCACCAGCAGCAGGACGGTCCGTTCCGGCAGCGGGCCGAAGCGCTGGACCACCTGCTGGAGCGAGGGGCCCGGCACGTAGGTGGTGGCCAGCCACGGGGTGGCGGCGTCCACGCCCGCGTCGACCACCTGCGCGGTGAACAGCCCGTGGATGCGCCGGGCGCTGGCCACCTCCTGGGCGAAGCGGGCCCGGAACTCGGGGTCCTCGGCCAGCTCGGGCCGCACCACCTTGAGCGCCACCGGCCGGCCACCGGGGGTGTACGAGAGGTAGACCCGGCCCATCCCGCCGGCGCCGAGCCGGGCGTACAGCAGGTGGCCGCCGACCTCGCGCGGGTCGTCCGCGGTCAGCTCCTGGAAGACCGGCTGGAGGGTGAAGGGGGATCGGTCGACGGACATGCGGTGGCCTCTCTCGGCGGGCAGGGAGGGGGGCGGAGCCGGAACGGCGTCCCCGGGCGGCCACAGCGCTGTGCGGCGCAGACGGCATCGCGAAGTTTAGAGGTAGGGTCAGGGTAGTCGTGACGGGCGGACCGGACGCCGCCGGCCGGGGCCGTCAGCGGTGCAGTTCGGTGTCGACGGCGCTGCGCAGCAGCCGGCGGGCGTGGTCGAGGGGCAGCGAGCCGCTCAGCCAGCGCACGCTGAGGCCTTCGACGAGGGTGGTGAGCCGCTCGGCGGAGGCCGCGTGCGCGGGTGCGGTGCCGGTCGGGTCGGCCCGGGCGAGGAGTTCGGCGATGTCGTGCACCCAGGTGTGGGTGGTCCTCGCCAGGTCCTCGCGCAGGCTCGGTTCGAAGACCGCGCTGGCTCTCAACTCGCCCCAGGCGGTGCTGTTCTCCCGTACTTCGGTGCTGTCCTGGAGCTCGCGGAGCAGGACCCGTTCCAGGTCGGCCCGGGGGTCCTCGGTCCGGGGTGCGGGGTCCTCGTCGGCGGTGTAGTGGTCGGCGCGGTCGCTGATGAACTCCAGCGTCCGGCGCAGGATGCCGGCCCGGTCGGTGAAGTGGTAGTAGATCAGCGAGGTGGACACCCCGGCCTCGGCCGCCAGTTCGCCCACCCGTAGTCCGCGTACGCCGCGCCGGGCGATCACCCGGGTCGCGGCTTTGAGTATTTCCGTCCGACGGTCCGACATGGTCGCCCACTCTACCGGGCCTCCTGGCTGGTCAGACAGGTTCCTGATGATCGTTTCAGGGAGTTGCGCCGGCTTTGAGCCAAACGCTTGACTGAATTTTCAGTTCGATAGAGGATGCGGGGCAACCCCGCCCCCTGCATCACCCAGGGGCCCTCTGAGACCCCCCGGCGGCCCGTCCGGTACCCCACGGAGGCGGGCCGCCGGGGACTTCCCGTCCCACCACCCTCCCTCCCGACCGCCCCGCGCACCGGACGCGCCGGGCCGGCCGGGCCCCGACAGAAGAGGTTTCCCGTGACGTACCGAATGCCCGCGGAGTGGACCGAGCACGAGGGCTGCCTGATGGCCTGGCCCGTCCGCCCGGACCTGTGGGGCGACACCCTCGACGAGGTGAAGCGCGAGTACGCGGCGGTCGCCCGCGCCATCGCGGAGTTCGAGCCGGTCACCATGGTGGCGCCGCCCGGCCACGGCGAGGAGGCGCGTGCCCACTGCGGCGAGGGCATCACCGTCATCGAACTCCCCACCGACGACTCCTGGTTCCGCGACTCCGCGCCGATCTTCGTCCTCGACGGGGACGGCCGCCGGGCCGGCCTGGACTTCCGCTTCAACGCCTGGGGCCGCAAGCACAGCCCCTGGGACGCCGACGACCGGATCAGCGGCCTGTTGCTGGAGCACCTCGGCACCCCGGCGATCCGCTCCGAGATGATCCTCGAAGGCGGCGCGATCACCGTCGACGGCGAGGGCACGCTGATCACCACCGAGCAGTGCCTGCTCCACCCCAACCGCAACCCGGAGATGACCCGGGAGGAGATCGAGGCCGAGCTGAAGGCGCGCCTCGGCGTCACCAAGGTGATCTGGCTGCCGTACGGCGGCGCGCTGGACACCGAGACCGACGGGCACGTCGACGGCGTCTGCGCCTTCGTCGCCCCCGGCAAGGTCATGGTGCAGCTCCCGGCCGACCCGGAGCACCCGGACCACGTGCGGATGCGGGCCAACCGCGCCGTGCTGGAGCACTCCACCGACGCCCAGGGCCGGCCCTTCGAGATCGTCGACCTCACCCAGGCCGCCTTCGTCGAGGTCGACGGCCGCGAGGTCGAGGTGGGGTACCTGAACTTCTACCTGGCCAACGGCGGTGTCGTCGTGCCGGTCGCCGACCACCCCGAGGACGAGGGTGCGCTCGCCGTGCTCGCCGCCGCCTGCCCGGACCGGAAGGTCGTCGGCGTGCGGGCCAGGGTCATCGCCCACGGCGGCGGTGGCGTCCACTGCATCACCCAGCAGATCCCGGCCGCCCGCGCCTGACCCCCACGCCAGCGAACGGAGAACCCACCCTCATGCCTCCCACCGCGCCCGCGAGACGTGCCGCCGCCCCCGGCCGGCTCGCCCTCGCCACCGCCCTGCTCTCGGCCACGGCGCTGGTCGCCGCCTGCTCCGGACCGCCGCGCGGCGGCTCCGACCAGGCGGAGGTCCGGCTGTCCGCCGACACCCCGCCGGCCAAGGGCGAGCTCGACTCCTTCACCTGGGCCACCTACGCGGAGCCGCCCACCCTCGACTACCTCCAGGCCTTCGACTACCCGCAGAACACCGTCCTCGCGAACGTCTGCGAGAGCCTGATGCGCTGGACCCCCCAGCTCACCCTGGCGCCCGGCCTGGCCGAGAAGGCCTCCAACCCCGCCCCCACCACCTGGGTCTACGACCTGCGCCCCGGCGTGCACTTCCACGACGGCACGGTGATGACCGCCGACGACGTCGTCTACAGCCTCGGCCGGCAGACCAACCCGGACAACGCCTCCGCCTGGGCCCAGGTGTTCCAGAACGTCGACTCGGTCACCAGGACCGGCCCGCTCCAGGTCACCGTCAAGCTCAAGCAGCCCGACTCCCAGTTCCCGCAGTACATGGCCACCGCCGCCGGCGTGGTCGCCGCCAAGGCCGGAGTGGAGGCCGCCGGCAAGGACTACGGCACCGGCGGCAGCCTCGACTGCACCGGCCCCTTCAAGCTCGGCACCTGGGCCAAGGGCCAGTCGATCGAGCTGCAGCGGTTCGACGACTACTGGGGCACCAAGGCCAAGTCCAGGAAGGTCGTCTTCAGCTTCCTCACCGACCCGTCCGCCCGCACCAACGCGATGCTCACCGGCGACGTCGACGGCGGGTACCTGATCCCGACCGAGAGCTACGACCGGCTGCGCAAGAGCGGCGCCGGCACGCTCTACTTCGGCGAGGGCCTGAGCACCGTCAACCTCAACGTCACCAGCATGCAGGGCGTGCTCGGCGACGTCCGGGTCCGGCAGGCGCTGTCCCTTGCGCTCGACCGCTCCGGCTTCGTCAGGACCGGCCTCGCCGGCGCGGGCACCGTCACCGGCTCCCTCACCACCCGGGCCGCCTGGGCCGGAGCGCCCGACGACGTCCGCAAGAGCGCCTTCGAGCACCTCACCCCCACCACCCAGGACGTCGACCGGGCCAAGGCCCTGGTCAAGGAGGCCGGGGCCGAGGGCAGGACGCTCACCGTCGCCACCAGCACCATCGGCCAGGACGTCTCGCTGCTCTCCACCGCCGTCCAGGCCGCCGGAGCGAAGATCGGCCTGAACGTCCGGCTGCGGACGATCGCCCCGAACGCGTTCACCGCGCTGTTCACCGACCCCAAGGCCCGCGAGGGCCTGGACATGTTCCCCGAGACGTACTACGACTCGGTGACCGACCCGCTCGACCTGCTCACCAACTTCAGGACCGGCGCCTACCAGAACTTCGCCGGCTACAGCGACCAGGGCTACGACGGCCTCGTCGACCAGGCCACCGCCGAGTACGATCCGGCCAAGCGCGCCGCCATCGAGGCCAAGCTCCAGCAGACCGCCTCCGAGCAGCTGCTGTGGATCCCGGTCGCCGAGTGGCCCACCGCCGTCTTCCTCAACAAGCGCATCACCGGCGCCCCCACCACCATCGCGTACATGTACTACCCGTGGGCCGCCGACGTGGGGGCCGCACGGTGAGCTTCCTGCGATTCGCCGTCCGGCGGCTGGTCGAGATGGCCGCCACCCTGCTCGGCGCGTCCTTCGTGGTCTTCGGCGCGATGTACCTGGCGCCCGGCAACCCGGCGAGCTTCCTGCTGTCCGGGCGGTCGGCCTCCCCGGCCGCCCTACAGGCCATCAACGACCAGTACCACCTGGACGACCCCTTCCTGGTCCGCTACCTCCGCTGGCTCGGCCAGGTGCTGCAGGGCGACTTCGGACGCTCCCTGACCTACCGCACCGACGTCTCCCGGCTGCTCGCCGACCGGCTGCCGGCGACCCTGACGCTGGTGGCCATGGCCCTGCTGGTGGTCGTCGTCATCGGCCTGGTGCTCGGCTGGATCGGCGCGGTGCGCGGCGGCGCGACCGACTCGGCGATCCTGGTCTCCACCACGCTCGCCGTCGGCACCCCCTCCTTCGTCGCGGCGGTCCTGCTGCAGGGCCTGTTCGCGGTCAAGCTGGGCTGGTTCCCGACCAGCGGCACCGGTGACGGCTTCCTCGACCTGCTGTGGCACCTCACCCTGCCGTCGACCGCCCTCGCGCTGTACCTCATCGGGATGCTCGCCCGGGTCACCCGCTCGGCGATGCAGGAGGCCCTGGAGGGCGAGCACGTCGCCGTGGCCCGCAGCCGCGGCGTGCCCGAGCGGGAGGTGATCCGCCGCCACGTGTTCCGCAACTCGCTGGGCACCGTGCTGACCACCGGCGGCCTGATCGTCTCCACCCTGCTGGTCTGCACGATCCTGGTGGAGTCCGCCTTCAGCATCGGCGGCATCGGCCAGCTCCTGGAACTGTCCACCACCACCAAGGACTTCCCGACCGTCCAGGCCATCTCCCTGATCATCGTCGCCCTGTTCATGACGGTGAACCTGCTCGTCGACCTGCTCCACCCCCTGGTCGACCCCCGGGTCACCCTCGGTTCGAGGAGGTCCGACGCATGACCGTCGCCCTCACCCGCAGGCCCGGCCTCGGCCGCCTCAAGGCCGCCCGCGCCCCGCTCCACCTGATCTGCCTGGGCATCGTCGCCCTGGTGGTGCTCGCCGCCGTGCTCGCACCGTGGATCGCCCCGAGCGACCCGAACGGCGTCGACCTCGGCAACGCTCTGGCCGGCCCCTCGGCCGACCACCTGCTCGGCGTCGACGCCGCCGGCCGGGACACCCTCTCCCGGCTGCTGCTCGGCGCCCGCACCTCCCTGCTCGGCCCGCTCGGCGTGGTCGTCTTCTCCACCGCGGCCGGCGTCCTGGTCGGCCTGGTCGCCGGCTGGCGCGGCGGCTGGCTCGACTCCGTCCTGTCCCGCAGCACCGAACTGGTCTTCGCCTTCCCCGGCATGCTGCTCGCCATCCTGATCGTCTCGGTGTACGGGGAGGGCCTGCTCGCCCCCGTCCTCGCCCTCGCGGTCGCCTACCTGCCGTACGTCTCGCGGCTGACCCGCTCCCTGGTGCTGGCCGAACGGACACGGCCCTACGTCAGCGCCTACCGGGTGCAGGGCCACTCCGCCGCGCAGATCTGCCTGCGGCACGTCCTGCCCAGCATCGCCCCGATCGTCCTCGCCCAGTCCACCATCAACTTCGGATACGCCCTCATGGACCTGGCCGGCCTGTCCTTCCTCGGACTCGGCGTCCCCGCGCTCACCCCGGACTGGGGGCGGATGGTCTTCGACGGCCAGACCGCGATCCAGCACGGCTACCCGCTCTCCGCGATCCTGCCCTGCGTCCTGATCGTGCTCACCGTCGTCGCCTTCAACGTCGTCGGCGAGCGCTGGGCCGACCGCGTCGCCCGGAGGACCCCGTGAACCCAGCGGAGCACACGAACCCGGAGGGCCCCGTGCGCGCCCTCGACATCCGGGGCCTGCGGCTGCGCCTGCCCGGCACCGCCCGGCCCGTCCTCGACGGGGTCGACCTCACCGTGGGCCCGGGGGAGACCGTCGCCCTGGTCGGCGAGTCCGGCTCCGGCAAGAGCCTCACCTCCCGCAGCGCCCTCGGCCTGCTGCCGCCCGGCGCCACCGCCGAGGGCAGCGTCCTGGTCGACGGCGAGGACGTCCTGACGATGGGCCCCGACCGGCTGCGCGCGCTGCGCACAGGCCGGGCCGCGATGATCTTCCAGGACCCCCGCGCCGCCATCAATCCGCTGCGCCGCATCGGCGACTTCCTCACGGAGGGCGTCCGGCTCGGCGGCCGCACGGGCGCGGCCGACGCCGAACGGCGCGCGGTCGAACTCCTCGACGCCGTCGGCCTCGGCCCGGAACTGCTGCGCCGCTACCCCGGGCAGCTGTCCGGCGGCATGCTCCAGCGCGTCATGATCGCCGCCGCGCTGATGGGCGACCCGGTCCTGCTGCTCGCCGACGAGCCCACCACCGCGCTCGACGTGACCAGCCAGGCCGAGGTCATCGCACTGCTCGGCCGGCTGCGCGAACGCTTCGGCACCGGCCTGCTCTTCGTCACCCACGACCTCGGGCTCGCCGCCGCCATCAGCGACCGGGTCCACGTGATGTACGCCGGGCGGATCGTCGAGAGCGGCCCCGCCGAGGCGCTGTTCGAACGGCCTCGTCACCCCTACACCGCCGCGCTGCTCGCCGCCACCCCCCGGCTGGATGCCCGGCCCGGCCGGCTCGCTGCCATCGACGGCCAACCACCGGACCTGCGGCAGGAGTTGACCGGCTGCGCGTTCGCCGCCCGCTGCCGGTACGCGACCGACCTGTGCCGCGAGCAGACCCCCGCGCCGCACCCGGTCGCCTGCCACCACCCGCTTCGAGGGAGCCTCGCCGATGCCTGAGACCGTACTGGAGGTCACCGGGCTGCGCCGGACCTTCGGCTCCGTGCGGGCGGTGGACGACGTCTCCTTCACCCTCGCCGCCGGCGGATCGCTCGGCATCGTGGGTGAGTCCGGCTCCGGCAAGACCACCACCGCCCGGATCATCGTCGGCCTCGAACAGGCCGACGAGGGCGCGGTGCTGGTCCGCGGCCGGGCCCGCACCGGACGGGCGCGGGGCAGGACCGGGCGGCTGGAGCGCGCCCGCGAGGTCCAGATGGTCTTCCAGGACCCGTACCTCTCGCTCGACCCGCGCACCAGCGTCGAGGCCGTGCTCCGGGAGACCCTGCGCCTGCACTTCCCCGGCGCCGACCACGCGGCCCGGATCCGCGAACTCCTCGACCAGGTCGGCCTCGGTACCAGGGCGGCCGACGCGCTGCCCCGGCAGCTCTCCGGCGGCCAACGCCAACGCGTCGCGATCGCAAGGGCGTTGGCCGTCCAGCCGGCCGTGCTGGTGCTGGACGAGGCGGTCGCCGCACTCGACGTGTCCGTGCAGGCGCAGGTCCTCAACCTGCTCGCGGACATCCGCGAGGAGACCGGCGTCGGCTACCTGTTCATCACCCACGACCTCGGCGTCGTCCGCTGCGTCACCGACGAGGTCGTCGTGATGCGCCACGGAGCGATCGTCGAATCCGGCCCCACCGCCGAGGTCCTCGACTCCCCGCAGCACGCCTACACCCGGCTGCTGCTGGAGTCCGTCCCACGGCCCGGCTGGGATCCCGACCGGATCGCCGCCGCGCGCCGCGCACTGTAAGGCGGCCCCGGCCCGGCAGGTGGTGGGGCCTGCCGGGCCGAGGCGACCGGGCAACACCGGCGGTGACGCCGGGCAGCAGTGAACCTGCCGGCCCGGCGCCACTGCCGCAGGAAGGACGAGCGGATTCCCCCCGAACGGCGGGTGCGTGCCGCGCCGGAATCCGACATTCCGATCAGTAGCCTGCGGAGCCGAACCCGACACCAACCGGAACGAGGCTCCATGGCTCACCCCCGGCCGTCCCGCCGCTCGATCCTGCAGTCCGGGGCCGCGCTCGCCGCACTGGCTCTGGCCGGTGGCTGCTCCTCCGGCAGCGGAGCGGAGTCGCGGCCCGGCCCGGGCGGTACGGCCTCGGGTGCGGCCCCGTCCGGAAGCGCGGCGGCGGGCGGGTGGGCCATGCCGGCCGAATCCGACCCGCACACCCGGACCTTCATGGCCTGGCCGGCGCTGGAGGAGGTGTGGGGCGACCAGCTGCCCGGCGTCCGACAGGACATCGCGGGGCTGGCCCAGGCGATCGCCGGCTTCGAGCCGGTCGTCCTGCTGGCCCGCCCCGACCAGGCCGACCAGGCCCGGCAGGCCTGCGGCTCCTCGGTCGAGGTGCTCGAACTGATGGTCGACGACCTGTGGGTCCGGGACACCGGCCCGACCTTCGTCACCGGCCCCCAGGGGCTCGCCGGGGTCGACTTCAACTTCAACGGCTGGGGCGACAAGCAGACCCACGCCAACGACGGCCAGGTCGCCCGCAACCTCCTCGACCACTACCGCATCACCCGCATCCAGGCGCCGATCACCGGTGAGGGCGGCGGCATCGAGGTGGACGGCGAGGGCACGCTGATGGCCACCGAGAGCTCCTGGGTCAACGGCAACCGCAACCCCGGCGCGTCCCGCGACCAGATCGAGGCGAGCCTCAAGGAACTGCTCGGCGTCGAGAAGGTGATCTGGTTCCAGGGCGTCGCCGGGCAGGACATCACCGACAGCCACGTCGACGCGCTCGCCCGCTTCGCCGAGCCGGGCACCGTGCTGCTGCACCGTCCCGCCGCCGACGCCCCGCCGGACGTGTGGACCACCGCCTCCGCGCAGGCGCTGCGGGTACTCCGGTCGGAGACCGACGCCAAGGGCCGCACGCTCGAGGTGGTCGACCTCCCCGAGCCCGACATCGGCCGGATCCCGGGCGCGGGCAAGGACTTCCTGGCCACGTACATCAACTACTACGTCTGCAACGGCGGCGTCATCGTTCCGCGCTTCGGGGACCAGGCCACCGACGACCGGGCGGCCGGGATCATCGGTGGCCTCCACCCCGGCCGCAAGGTCACCCAGGTCGGCATCAACCACATCGCCGCGGGCGGCGGCGGGATCCACTGCGCCACCCGGCAGCAGCCCGTCGCGCCCGGCTCCACCCCGTGACCGGTCGGGCGCCGGGCGGTCGGGCGGTGCGCGGTCGGGCCGCGGACCGTCAGGCGCCGGACGGCCGGGCGGCGGACGACAGCGAGTCCAGCAGGGTCCGCAGCACCCGCTCGGCGTCCACCGTCCCGTCGAGCGACCCGATGGCGGCGAGCCCGTCGACGGCGGCGGCGAAGGCCTCCCCGAGGGGGGCCGGGTCGGCGCCGTCGCCGCGTTCGTCCGTCAGACACCGGAACAGCCGTACGAAGGAGGCCCGCCAGCGCGCGTACTCGGCCTCCAGGCTCGCTCGGACGCGTTCGTCGTTGAGGGCGAGCCAGTGCAGGGCGGCGTGGAGCCGGGCCAGGTCGGGGCTCTCGGGCCGGGTGAGCAGCGTCAGGACCCGCTCGGCGCGCTCGGCGTAGCCGCCGGGGCCGGCGACCGCCTCCTCCAGCGGTGTGATCCACTCGGGCCGGATGTCCGCCACGACGGCGACGATCAGGTCGGTGCGGTCCGCGAAGTGGTAGTGGCACATCCCGTGCGAGACCCCGCAGAGCGCGGCCACGTTGCGGGTGGTGAACCGCCCGGCGCCGTCGCCCGCGAGCAGGGTACGGGCCGCGGCGATCAGCCGGGCCCGGGTCTGCTCGCCCTTGGCGGAAGCGCGCGCCCGGCCGGGGCCGCCCGCTCCGGAGGCCGTTCGTGCGGCCGTGCCTGTCGCCTGTGTCGCCATGGCCGTCACTGTAACGACTGGGGGAGCCCGGCAGGGGCGCATCCGTCCCGATAGCTGCGCAAAGTATTGACCGAGCGCTTGGCCAGTTTTACCTTTTCGGTCAACTGCTGGACCAGCAGGAGACTTTGACAGGGAGGCAGTGATGGAGGACAGCTTCAGACCCCACCGGACCACCACCACCGACGGACAACTCGGCCGACGCCGGTTCCTGACGGCCGCCGGACTCGCCGTCGCCGGCACCGCGCTGACCGCCGCGAGCGGTGGCGGGCAGGCATGGGCGGCACAGCCTCGCACCGCCGCCGGGGGCCCGGCCGGCTTTCGGGTGCCGCCGGACACCGTCCGCCACACCCGGACCTGGATGGCCTGGCCGGACAACAGCACCATCTGGCGGAACAAGCTCAGCGGTGTCCAGGCGAACATTGCCCTCATCGCCAGGACCATCGCGAAGTACGAGCCGGTGACCATGTGCGCCAACCCGGCCAGTGTGGCCAAGGCGCGCTCGATGTGCGGCTCCACCGTCACCGTCATCGGGGACATCCCGGTCGACGACTGCTGGATGCGCGACACCGGCCCGGTCTTCCGCACCGACGGCACGGGCAGCCTCGACACGATCGGCCTCAACTTCAACGGCTGGGGCAACCACCAGAACCCGCACGGCAACGACGCCCTGGTCGCCCAGCGCGTCGCCGCCTACCTCGGCCTGCCGTTCACCGCCGCGGGCCTGGTCGGCGAGGGCGGCGGCATCGAGACCGACGGCGCGGGAACGCTGATGGCCACCCGGAGCAGCATCCTCAACGCCAACCGCAACCCCGGCATGTCCCAGGCCGCGGTCGAGAGCGCGATGTGCGCCGCCTACGGCGCCACCAAGGTGATCTGGTTCAACGGCATCGCCGGCCAGGACATCACCGACGACCACGTGGACGCCACGTCCCGCTTCCTCGGCCCGGGTACGGCCGCGGTCCAGATGCCACCGGCGAGCGACACCGACGCCTGGTCGAACGACGCACGGCAGCAGTACCGGATCCTGACGACCTCCACCAGCGCCCAGGGCACCCCGTTCACGGTCAGCCAGATCCAGGGGCCCGACTACAACCTCATCCGCTCGACCGACCCCAACTTCGTCGGCTCCTACGCCAACTACTACCTGTGCAACAACGCGGTGATCTCTGCCCAGTTCGGTGACACCGGGGCCGACGGCGCGGCCAGGACCGCCCTCGCCCGGCTGTTCCCCGGCCGGACCGTCGAGCAGCTCGACATCGACTACCTCGGGGCGGGCGGCGGCGGGATCCACTGCGTCACCCAGCAGCAGCCCGCCGGGTGAGAGGGCAGGGCCGGGTCCGGCCCGCCGACCGGACCCGGCCCCGAGCGCCGGGCCGACTCGGAGGGCCGGCCCGGCGCGGCTCAACCGAGGGCGGGGATGTCGTGGGTGGCGCAGTGGATGCCACCGCCGCCGGCCGCGATCGCGTCGATCTTGACCGGGACGATCTCCCGGCCCGGGTAGTACTGCTTCAGGATCTGCTGGGCCCGGTCGTCGGCCCGGGCGTCGCCGAACTTCGGCAGGTAGACGCCCTTGGTGCCGATGTAGAAGTTCATGTACGAGGAGACGAAGGCGTCACCGCGCCCGGTGATCCTGTCAGGGTCCGGCTGCTGGAGCTCGACCACCTGGAGCTTCTTGCCGGTCGCGTCGGTGGCGTCCTTCAGGACGGAGCGGGCCTGGTCGGCGGAGCGGGACCAGACGTCCGGAGGGGTGCCGGGGAAGGCCTGGTCGAGCAGCACCACACCGGGAGCGACGAAGCGGGTCAGGCAGTCGACGTGGGCGTCGGTGATGTCCTTGCCCTTGACGCCCGCCAGCCAGATCACCTTGGTCACGCCGAGGACCTGCTTCAGCTCCGCCTCGACCTGGTCACGGCTCATGCCCGGGTTGCGGTTGTCGTTGACGACGGAGCTCTCGGTCACCATCAGGGTGCCCTGGCCGTCGGTCTCGAAGGAGCCGCCCTCGGCGACCAGCCGGGTCTCGATCCGCTCGACACCGTACTTGGCCAGCACCGTCCTGGCGACCTTGGAGTCGTTGCCGCGCTGCTGCTTGCCGCCCCAGCCGTTGAAGTTGAAGTCGACACCCTTGATCCTGCCGCCCTCCTCGACGAACACCGGCAGGGTGTCCCGGGCCCACAGGTCGTCGACGGCGATCGGCACCACCTCGACCGCCGAGCCGCAGGCCTTCTGCGCGGCGTCCTTCTGCTCGGGGCGGGCCATCAGCACGACCGGTTCGCGGGCGGCGATGGCCTGGGCCAGGCAGGCCACGTCCCGGCGGACGTCCGGGAGCTGGTCGCCCCAGACGTTCTCGGAGGCGGGCCAGGACATCACCGTGCGCAGGTGCTTGTCCCACTCGGCGCCGAAGCGGCGCGGGCCGGGAGTGCCGCCGGGCTGGGGCGGCACGGCGCCGTCCGGGTCCTCGATGCCGTTGGGGTCACAGGCGGTGAGGCCGAGGGTGAGGGCGCCGACACCGAGGCCGACACCGGCGAGGGAGCGCATCAGGGTACGGCGGGACGGGGTGTTGGTCATACGGGAACTCCGGCTGCTGGTCTGGACGGTGGACGGTGGACGGTGGGTGCGGGGTGCGGGGTGCGGGGTGCGGGGTGCGGGGTGCCGGCTACGGCAGCGGCTCGTGCATGGTCGAGCAGTGGATGCCGCCGCCGCCGGCCATCAGGCGGTCGACGTCGATCTGCACCACCTCGCGGCCGGGGAAGGCCGCGGCGAGCGCCTCCCTGGCGGCGGCGTCCTTGTACGCGTCGCCGAACTCGGCGGTGATGACGCCCCCGTTGACGAGGTGGAAGTTGAGGTAGGAGTCGACGAACTTCGAGCTGCGGGAGCGGACGGTGTCCGGGCCGTGCACCGGGATGACCTGGAGGCGGCGGCCCCGTGCGTCGGTGGCGGCGGAGAGGATCGCGAACTGCTCGCGGGCGTCCCGCGCCCAGGCGTCGTTGCGGTCCGCCGGCGGCAGCTGCACCATCACCATGCCGGGGCGGACGAACCGGGAGGTGACGTCCACGTGGTCGTCGGTGATGTCCTGGCCCTTGATGCCCGGCAGCCAGATCATGGTGTCCGCGCCGTAGGCCTCCAGGACGGCCTCCTCGATCTCGTCCCGGCTCATGCCGCGGTTGCGGTTCTTGTTGACCAGGCTGCTCTCGGTGGCCATCACCGTGCCGTCGCCGTCGGTCTCGATCGCGCCGCCCTCGCCGACGAAGTCCGCGTAGGTGTGGCGCAGGCCGCGGCGGGTGGCCAGGCGCTCGGCGACCCGGGCGTCGTCGTGGTGCACCTGCTTGTTGCCCCAGCCGTTGAAGTTGAGGACCACGGCGTCCAGGCCGCCGTACCCGTCCTGGCGGAACACCGGGGCGATGTCGCGCATCCACAGGTCGTCGGTGGGGATGGCGGTGATCACCTCCACCCCGGCGCCGCACCAGGACTGGGCCTTGCTCGCGGTCCAGTCGTCGGGGGCGCACATGACCACCGGCTCGAACTCGGCGATCGTGCGGGCGATCAGGGCGATGTCCTCCTGGACGCCGCCCAGGCGCAGTCCCCACACGCCCCGGCGGGAGGGCCAGGACATCCAGGTCCGCGCGTGCGGGACGTCGTCCGCCGGCACCCGGGGGTACGGCCCGGTGGAACGGTCGTCGGGGTAGTGGGTCATGAGGAGCTCCAGATCGTGCGACGGCGCCGGGAAGGGTGTCGAGGGCCGCCGACTCCCACTCTTCGCGCCGCGACGCGGCGGCGCACCACGGGGACGGGCCGGCGGCAGCACCCTGCCTGCGGGTTCAGACTCGCACTGACTGAAAAATCAGTCAAACTCATGGGCGTGCCATAATGCATCCTTGACGGGCTCCCTGCGCAGAGTGGCGCTCCCTGAGCGGTCCGTACGGCTCAGGACCCGAGCCGGGCCACCTCGCCGTCGATCGCATCGGCCATGAGCGTGCGGGCGTGCGCCAGCGGCAGGCTGCCGCTGAGCCAGCGCGTGCTCAGTCCCTCCAGCAGCGCGGTCAGCCGCTCCGCCGCGCCGGCCAGCGCGACCGCCGAGGACATCGGCTGCACGCCGCCGAGCAGTTCCGCGATCTCCTGCACCCAGATCCGGGTGGCCCGCGCCAGGTCCTCGCGCAGCGTCTCGTCGAACACGGCGCTCGCCCGCAGCTCGCCCCAGGCGGTGCTGTTCTCCCGCACCTCGGCGGTGTCCTGGAGCTCCAGCAGCAGGGTCTGTTCCAGTTCCTCGCGGGGCGTCAGCGGCGGGGCGTCAGCGGCGCGTTCGGTCGTGTACCGCTCCGCCCGGTCGTTGATGAACTCCAGCGTCTGGCGGAGGATCCCGGTGCGGTCCTTGAAGTGGTAGTAGATCAGCGCGGTGGACACACCCGCCTCGGCCGCGAGTTCCTCCACCCGCAGCCCGCGCACCCCGCGCCGCGCGATCACCCGCGCCGCTGCTTCCATGATCGACGTTTTACGACTGGCCACGATCCACCACCTTACCGGGGACGCGGGCACCGATTCCGTCCACCTGCTGACCGGCTGATCAGCCGGAGGCGGCTGGGCGGGAAACGCGCCGGTCCGGCGGCGCAGCGGCGTGACCGACTGGTGTCCCCACTCGGTGTCAGGCCGGGCGGATTGTCAAGCCCGCACCGGATCCGTCCGTTCAGCAGTAGCCTCGGCACTGGTAGCGACTGCCCTGGAAGGGCGAATTGGAGGCGACGGTGGCCGAAGGGGAGCCCGCGGCCCGGGACGGCGGTGGGGCCGGCGAGGACGGCAGTCCGCTGCACGAGCGCGAGGCCGAGATCCGGTCGGCAGGGCAGGCGGTAGGGGCGCTCACCCGGCCCGTCGGTACCGGGCTCGGGGAACTGCTGGTGTACACCGGCGCGGCCGGGCTGGGCAAGACCGCGGTGCTGACCGAGGTGCGGCGGGAGGCGGAGCGCGCGGGCTGCACGGTGCTGTTCGCCCGGGGCGGGGAGAGGCAGCGTCACGAGCCGTTCCACGTGGTGCGCCAGCTGGTGCAGCCGGTGCTGGCGGCCTTGTCCGACGAGGACCGGGCGCAGGTGTTCGGGCCTTGGGAGGACATCGTCGGTCCGGTGGTGGGGCTGCTGCCACCCGGAGAGCGGCTCGACCCGCAGGGAGTGCGGGACGGGCTGGACTTCGTGCTCACCCGCCTCGTGCAGCGCCGCTCGCCGCTGGCCGTGATCGTCGACGACCTGCACTGGGCCGATGCGGAGTCGCTCGGCTGGCTGGCGGGCTTCGCGGTGCGGGTACGGGAGCTGCCGGCCCTGCTGGTGCTCGCCTGCCGTGACGAGTTCCCCGACGACGCCCTGGCACTGCAACGCGGCCTCGTCGGCAGGGCCGACCGGCGGCACGAACTGCGGCCGCTCCAGCCGGCCTCGGTCGCGCGGCTGGTCCGCTCCACCCTGGGCGCGCAGGCGGAGGACGCCTTCTGCCGCCACGTCTGGGCGGTCACCGGCGGCAACCCGTACGAGACCACCGCCCTGCTGCGCGAGGTGCTCGACCAGCAGCTCGACCCCGTCGAGGAGAGCGCCGACCAGCTGCGCGAACTCGCCGCCAGCGCACGGGGGATGACGCTCCGGCACTGGCTGGACAAGATCGGCCCGACCACGGTGCGGTTCGCCTGGGCGGCGTCCATGCTGGGCACCGACATCCGCCCGGACCTCGCCGCCGTCATCTGTGCTCAGGGCCCGGAGACCGCCGCCGAGTCCGTCCGGGAGCTGCGCCGGCACGGGGTCCTGATCAGCACGCCGGGAGGTCGGCTGGAGTTCGTCCACCCGCTGATCGCCACCTCGGTCTACCAGTCGATGCCTCCCGCCACCCGCACCGGGATGCACGGGGTCGCCGCCGTCGAGACCGAGAACGCAGGCCTCGGCCTGCTGACGGCATCCCGCCACCTGCTGGAGACCCTGCCCGAGGGCGACCTCGAGATCGTGGGCAAGCTGCGCCGGGCGGCCCGCGAGCACCTGGCCATCGGTGCGCCCGAGGCGGCCCAGCGCTGCCTGCGCCGCGCCATCAGCGAACCGCCCGCCGACGAGGACAGGGCCGAGGTGCTCTACGAACTCGGCTGCTCGGCACTGCTCACCGACCCGGCGACCACGGTCAACCAGCTGCGCCTGGCACTCGCGGACCCGTACGGGCTGAGCTCCGAGCTCCGGGTCGACGCGATCTTCCGGCTCGCACAGGCCCTCGCCCACAGCAACCGGCTCGGCGAGGCCGCCGGGGTGTGCGCCGAGGAAGCCGCTCGCACCCTTCCCGGCCCGGGCCGCCTGCGTCTGGAAGTCGCCCACTTCATGTTCGCCGCGTTCCAGTCCGAGGACGAGGACGGTCCGGGCCGCTCCCGGAGGCTCGCGGAGTTCGACCGGATGCTCGAAACGGTCGGCATGGCCTTCAGCGACATCGGGGCGGGCGACTCGGCCTCCGCCGCCACCGCCACCGGCGCGAACGGCGAGCCGCCCCCGGACCAGGCCGTCTTCGAACACAACGGCCTGGCCCACGCGGTGGCCGTGCTGCGCTGCTGGGACCTCACGCTGCGCGGCGTGGACCGCGAGGAGGCGATCGCCCTGGCCGAGTCCGCGCTGCCGGGCGGCCGCCTGCCCCGCAGCCTCGGCTGGACCAACACCACCTGGGGCTTCGAGCTGCCCGGCATCCTCGGCGTCAGCTACCTCTACGCCGACCGGGTCGACCGGGCGGAGGAACTGTTCACCGAGGCGGTCCGCGCGTACGAAATCGCCGGGTGGAGCGGCGGCCACCTCGGCTTCGCCTACCTGCTGACCGGCATGCTCCGGTTCCGCTGCGGTGCCCTTGCGGAGGCGGAGGACTACCTGCGCCGGGCTCTGCGCATCGCCGAACGGATAGGCCCGGACGCCCCGCTGCACTGGGACGCGGTCGGGGCGCTGGCCGAGACCGTGGCCGCGCGCGGCCGGTTGTCCGAGGCCCTGGAGCTGGCGCGCAAGTACGCCTTCGGCCCGCCGTACCCGACGGTGATGGTGCTGCCCGACGCCCCCACCCTGTACGGCCGCCTCCTCCTGGCCCGGGGCGACGCGCCCGGCGCGGTCGCCGCACTGACCGCCGCCGGCGCGGCCCTGGACGCGCGAGGGTGGCGCAACACGGTGTGGGCGCCGTGGCTCGGGCACCTGGCGCGCGCCGTCGCCCCCGACCAGCCGGACCGGGCCCGTGACCTCGCCGAGGAGGCCGTCTGCCGGGCGCGGGAGTCCGGGACGGACTCGGCCATCGGCAGCGCTCTGCGGCTCTGCGCGTCGGTACACGACCGGTCCCGGGCAGCCGAGCTGCTCGCGCAGGCCGTCCGGCACCTGGAACGGTCACCCGCCCGCTACGAGCACGCCATCGCCCTGGTCGATCTGGGCGAGGCGTTGGGTGCCACTCCGGCCGCCCGCACCGCCCTGGCCCGGGGGCTGGAGCTGGCCACCCACTGCGGCGCGGGCGGCTTGGCCGCCCGCGCCGAGGACCTCCTGCACGCGGGCGCGGCGGGCTGAGGCGGGTTCAGGACGCCGCCGTCGTGCCAGGCCGCCGCGTTCGCAGACCCGGGACCCGGGCACGACTCCGGGATCTCCGCCCTCCGCGCTCTTCGGGGCGTCCACCGCGCTGACCTCGACCGGAGTGGCCGGATCCGACCCGATGGCCGGGATTCCATCGTGTGACGCAGGTCACGTCGGGCGCAGAACCCGGGCGTCGGATCGCGCGTCTGGCTGGTGTGAGATCACGCAGGAGAGCACTGGACGACGTGGACGAGGAGCGCCTCCTCCGGCTGGTGGCCAAGGGTGACCGCGGGGCGTTCGACGAGCTGTACCGGCGTACGTCGCCATGGCTGGCGGTGCGGCTGCGCCGCCGCTGCGCGGACGAGCAGATCGTCGCCGAAGTCATGCAGGAGACCTATCTCGCGGTGTGGCGCGCGGCCGGCGCGTTCGCCGGGAGCGCGGTCGGCGGGACGGCCGTCGGGTGGCTGTGGACGATCGCGGCACGCCGCCTCGTCGATGCGTTCCGGCGCCGTGCCCACCACGCCGAACCGCCGGTCGCCGCCGCCGAGCGGGCGGTGGTGCCCGCGGCGGAGGAGGAGGCGCTCGCCGGGACCGTCGGCGGCGACGTCGGCGACGCCCTGCGACGGCTGGCGCCGGAACTCCGAGAGGTACTGCAGGCCACGGTGCTCGACGGGCTCTCCGTCCGGGAGACCGCCGTCCTGCTCAGACTGCCCGAAGGCACGGTCAAGACCCGTGCCCGTCGGGCCCGGATCGCGATGCGGGAGGCGCTGGCATGAGCGGGCGAAGCATGGGGGTCCCCCCGGCCGAAGGCTGGGGGAGAGTCGTCGAGAGGTGTGCGTTGCGCGAAGCGCCTGCCGAGCGGAGCGAGGTGGGCGCATGAGCGGGGAACACGCGTCCAGGCAGCTGATCGACGACTACGCACGTGGCGACGTGACGATCGCGGCGGACACGGTCTGGGCACTGGAGGCCCATCTGGAGACGTGCGCGCCCTGCCGGAGCCACCTGGCGGCCTCCGTGGCCACCGGAGCGCCCGGCATCGCCGCGCTCGTCGAGACCGTCCGGGCCGGTCTGGAACCGCAGTTGGACGCGGCGGTCAAGGTGGCCTCGCGGCGGCACCGTCCGAGGTGGGTGTCGTCCTGGCTGACGCCGGCCATGACCCCGTGGCTGGCCATGACCGCCGTCGTCACCCTGGTGGCGCTGCTGCTGGACGCGGCCGCGCCGTCGGAAGTCCTCGGCGGCTCCTCGCCGGTGTCGCTGGTCGCGCCGGTGCTGCCGCTGTGCGGTGTCGCCGCGTCGTGGTCGAGCGGCCTGGACCCGGCACACGAACTGACCGCCTCGACCGCCCGGGCCGGCCTGCCCCTGCTGCTCAGGCGCACCACCTCGGTCCTCGTGGTGGTCCTGCCCGCGCTACTGCTGGGGGGATGGCTGACCGGGACCATGACGGCCGGGCAGTGGCTGCTCCCCTCCCTGGCCTTCACCTCCACCGCCCTGGCGCTGGGCAGCGTGGTCGGGGTGACCCGCGCCGCCGTCGGGCTGGCGGTCGCGTGGGGCGTCGCCGTCGTGGCACCCGCATCGGTCACCGGCCGTGTCCCCGCCGTCCTGCAACTGGCCCTGCAGCCGGACCGGTTGCCCGTGTGGGGGCTGCTCCTCGCGCTCGGCACCGGCGCCGTGATCGCCCGCAGGGACGCGTACTCGACGCTGTGAAACCCATGTCCACCATCGAAAGGGACCACCGCATGACACCCATGACGAGCGCGGCCGACACCGCGCCGAAGACCTACGCCTGGGAGATCCGGGCCAGCGGCCTGCGGGTGCGCGTCGGACGGAACAAGATGGCCGTCGACGGGCTCGACCTCTCCCTGGGCACCGGTGCCCACGGCCTCCTGGGGCCCAACGGAGCGGGGAAGACCACCCTGATCCGGACGCTGGCCACGGTGCTGCGCCCCACCGAGGGGGAACTGGAGATGCTCGGCACCTCCTTGGGCAGGATGGGCGACCACCGGGCCCTTCGCCGCCGCATCGGCTACCTGCCGCAGGACTTCGGCTTCTACAAGCGCTTCACGGTGCGCGAGTTCGTCGAGTACATGGCCTGGTTGAAGGAGGTCCCGAAGACGGACATCCCCGAGGCCGTCCAGCGCGCCGTGGAACGGGTGGGCCTGGCGGACCGCGCCGACCACCGGATGAAGACCCTGTCCGGCGGCATGGTGCGGCGGGCCGGCATCGCCCAGGCCATCGTCAACTCTCCGGCGGTGCTGCTGCTGGACGAGCCGACGGCCGGCCTCGACCCGGCACAGCGGCTGCGCTTCCGCGAGCTGCTGCACGAACTGGGCCGCGACACCTGCGTGGTCGTCTCCACTCACCTGGTCGAGGACGTCGCGGCCGCCTGCTCCGACGTGGTGCTCTTCGCCGACGGCCGCCTCGTCTTCCAGGGCACGCCGGACGAGCTGGCCGCCGCGGGCAGCACCGAGCACCCGGGCGACAGCCCCCTGGAGCGCGGCTACTCGGCGCTGCTCCGTGACTCCGGACAGCTGGGGAGCGCCTGGTGAACGGACGTGTGCTGCGAACCGAACTGAAGCGCTCGGCCGCCCCGTGGGCCGGCGCCGTCGTCCTGGCCGGCAGTCTGGCGGTCTTCTTCCTGATCGACGGGATCTGGTGGCAGGGCACCGCCGGGTGGACGGCCCAGTGGACCACCATGGCCATGTGGACCCGTTCCCAGCTGGCCTTCTGGATGCCGTTCGTGGTCGGCATCGGGGCGGTCTACGGGCTGCGTGAACGCCGCTCGCGGATGACCGAACTGCTGGCGACCACGCCGCTGCCGGCCTGGCGCCGTGCGGCGCTGCCGGCGGGAGCGACCGCGCTCGCGCTCGTGGTGGGCTTCGGCCTCCTCACCATCGTCGGCGGAACACAGGTGGCGCTCGGCCCGACCACCTACACGGGCCTCGGCTGGCTGCCGATCCCGCTGGTGGCAGTCCTGGGCCTCGTCGCGGCCGCCGTGTTCGCCATGGGCGTCGCGCGGACGCTGCCCTCCGTCCTCACCCCGCCGGCCCTGGTGGTGGCCTGCCTCGTGATGACGAACATGCTGCGCGTGCGGATCGAAGGGGAGGTGCCGGAGAGCAGGACGTCGAACCGGCTCGGCCTGCTGTCCCCGGTGACCGCGGAGCCGCGGCAGATGCTGCTGACCCTGTCCGACTCCGTCCACCTCGGCCAGACGGTCTGGCTGCTCGGCCTGCTCGCCACCGGCCTCGCGTTGCTGGCGGCCGCCACCCGTCGGGCCCGGCTGCTCGCGGTGACTCCCGCGCTGGCCGGCGCGGCCGTGGCCCTGCTGATCCTGCCGGCCGCCCCGCGCGACAGCTACGTCGTCGACAAGGCCGCCGCGGCCATGGTGTGCGACGGGCCGGTGTGCGTGACCCAGGCCAGCCGGTCGCACCTGGCCGAACTCGCGCCGCGCGCCCGGGAGGCGCTGAGCGTGCTGCACGACGTCCTGGGAGACAAGGCGCCGACCTCGGTGCGGGAGGACACCGCGCTGCGCGCGCTCGGCGATCCCCGCTCACTCCCCGGTGACGCGGTGCTGGTCGACTTCGACGAGCAGCTGTTCATCGATGCGTCCGGCGAGGACCTGACCCGCGCGCTGGTCGCCCAGGGACTGGCACCGAGCTGCCACGCCCGGACCTCCCGGGAGGGCGGGGGACAGGACGACGTCGCCCTCCAGAGCATGGCCGTGAGCTGGGCCCTCGGTGACCCAGCCCTCCGACCGATGGTGGAGCTGGCCACCGACGAGTACTCGCGCAGGACCTGGGCGGATGCCGACGCCGCCTGGCAGGAGCTGAAGGGACTGGCGCCCGCCGAGCAACGCTCGCGGATCGCCGAGCTGCGCACCGCCGCCCTCTCCTGCACGGCGAGGCTGCGCGAGCTGCCGGCCGGGGGTGCGTCGCGATGAGGTGGCTGATGCTGTACGCACGTTCACGACAGGTGCCCACGTCGGCCGCCGCGGTCGCGCTCGTCGCGTTGGCGGTGTGGGCCTTCACCCGGGGCGACGGTACGGGTGCGGCGGATGCGATGGACCCGACCGCGTTCTTCGTGCTCGCCGCGAGCGTGGCGGCCGGCTCCGTCGGGTTCGGCGGGCAGGACCTCGCACTGGACCGGACGGCCGCGATCCGGTGGGTGCCCCGCCGGGCGGCGCACACGGTGCTGATCGGCGCGGTCGCCGGTGCGGCGCTGCTGGCCGTCCAGGCGGTGGGCCCGAAGTTCGTCCCCACCGAGGTCGTCGCCCGGGACAGCGCGGGCCTGGTCGGCCTGGCCGCGCTCGGGGCGGTGCTCTTCGGGGCGCACCTCGCCTGGACGCTACCGACCGGTTGGCTCGCGTTCACCGTCCTCGTCCCGCCGTTGCCGCCCAACACCGTGGGGAAGGCGGTCGGTTGGATGACGTTTCCCCCCGGCACGGAGGCGTCCACCTGGGCCGCGGTGGCGCTGCTGGTGACCGGCGGCGCGCTGTACGCCGTGGCCGGCCCGAGACGCTGACGGGTGCGTCTGTCGGCCGCCGAGTCCGTCCGGACCCCGTCTCCGGACCGTGCCGTCCGGAGACCCTCCACCGGACAGCCTCGTCCGGACACGACGAGGGCCGGTTCGACGGACCGGGGCCGTCGCCGGTGGCTTCGGTTCAGGTCCACCCCGCGGTTTCCGGCCGCGGGTGGGCGGATGGCCGGGCCTTCGGCGACGTGACGGAGGTGCTGCGGATCGCGTGGACGATCCGGGCGGCCCAGTCCGCGGGCCGCTCCCGACCGAGGAGTTCGGCGAGCCGCGCCATGCGGGCCCGGCGTTCGGTGGGGGCGAGGTCGAGGGCGCGGGCCAGGACGGTGGCGAGGTCCCCGGGCGAGCGCGGGTCGGTGAGCAGGGCGGCCTCGCCGAGTTCGGCCGCGGCGCCGGCGTGGCGGGAGAGGACCAGGACTCCCGGCTCCGCGTCACTGTGCAGCAGGGCGGCCCGGGCAGCGATGAACTCCTTGGCGGTCAGGTTCATCCCGTCCTGGAGCGAGGTCACCCAGAGCACGTCCGCCGACAGGTACTCGTCGACGACCTCGGTGGTGGACAGACTGCGGGGACGGTAGTCGATCGGCTGCCAAATTCCCTGCTGCCACCGGGAGTTGACCTCGGCGACGCGCTGTTCGAGTTGATGGCGGGTGGTGTCGTAGGCGGTGATGCCGGGCTCGGGCGGCGGGCAGACCAGCCGGAAGGTCAGCCGGCCGCGCAGTCCGGGCCGACGGGAGAGCAGGTGATCGACGGCCTCCACCTTCTGGATCGGGGCCTTGGCGTAGTCGAGGCGTTCGACCGAGAGCACCACTCGGCCGACGGCCGGATCGCGGCGGGGCATGCAGAGGTGGGCGAGCCTCTCGACGGCGAGCTTCTCGACGGCGGGCCGGTCGACCCCGAGCGGGTGGACGCCGGTGCGCGGCGGATCGGGCAGGCCGGCCAGGGTCCGGCGGAAGTGTCCGGCGAAGTCCTCGGTGTGGAAGCCCGCCCAGTCGAGGCGCGCCAGCGAGCTGCGAAGTTCGGCGGCGACCGGGAGGGTGGCGAAGACGTCCGGGGCCGGGAAGGGGGTGTGGTGGAAGATCCCGGTTCTGAGGTCGGGCCGGATGCGGTGCAGCACGCCGGGGACCAGCCAGAGGTTGTAGTCGTGGAGCCAGACGGTGGCGCCGGGCGCGGCCTGTGCGCTGATGTGGCGGGCGAAGCGGGCGTTGACCGTCCGGTAGTCGGCCCAGGCCCGTTCGTCGAAGACCGACCGGCCCGGTTCGGACATCAGGACCGGCCACAGCGTCTCCTTGCAGGCGCGGTGGAAGTAGCCGGTCCAGGCGTCCTCGTCGAGCGGTACGGGGGAGAGCGGCAGCCCGGTGGGGTGCGCGCGGTCGCCGCACGGGGCGCCACCGACCAGAGCCGTGACCCAGACGCCCGGCAGGCCGTCGGTGAAGGCGCTGGTCAGGGTGGGCAGGATGCCGTTGGGGCTGCTGGGCGGCTGCCAGCTCTCGCCGTTCCAGTGCAGCGGTGGGCGGTGGTAGGCCACCACGAGGGAGTGCGGGCCCGCAGCGTGTTCGGGACCGGAGCGCGTGGGCTCGGCCGCGGGGGCGAGCCAGCCGAGCTCCTGGAGCACCGCGTGGACGCCGGCCGCGCCGGCCCGGCCGGGGCGGTGCAGGAACGGGTTGTCGGCGTGAGTGGTGAGGGCGGTGAGCAGGGCCGGTTCGGCTCCGGCGACGACCACCGCGTGCGTGCCGGCCCGGAACAGCGAGAGGTCGTTGAGGGAGTCGCCGGCGACGAGAATCTCGTCGGGCTTCCAGCCCAGTTTCCCGGCCAGGGCCCGAAGGGCGTTGCCCTTGGACGCTCCCGGCGGCAGGACGTCGAAGAAACGGTCCGCCGAGTACACCCAGGTGCAGCCGAGGGCCTCGACGGCTGCGGTGAGTTCGTCGGTGAGCCGCTCGGGGGCGAGGTGGTAGGAGCAGCGGCCGTCCTGGACGACGCCGTGCTGGTAGCCGAGTTGGGGGAATCGGCGCAGCGCGGCGCGAACCCGGTCCGGGCCCGGCCAGCCGGTCCGCAGGTGTTCCTGCACCGGGTCGATCGGGGTGAAGTCCGTACCGTCGGCGACGGTGGCACCGACGTCGGCGATGATCCACCGGGGCCGCGGGACGAGCGGATCGCGAACGACCTCACGGACGGAGGCCAGCCCGCGCCCGGTGGCGAAGACCAGGGTCACCTCGGGGTGGAGGGCCAGGGCGTCGCGCAATCGGCGCCGGTCGTCCCGGGTGCCGCCGAGTAAGGTGCCGTCCAGATCGGTGACCAGAATCCTCGACATCCGAGGGACGCTAACACGATCACGCCCCGTGGTGAAGTGTTCACCTCATGCTGATATCCGTCCGGCGAGGCCGGAGTGGACCGACGGCCGGCGCCCAGGTGGACGGCATCATCGCGGGCTACGGCGCCTTCACCGGCGTGCGCGAGTACGACAACACCTGGCAGGGCGCCAACGCCGTCAACCTTGTCCGGGACTGGGTGAAGCGCCACAGCGGTACCTACCGCATGGCCACCAGCGGTGACCGCCTGTTCAAGTAGGGGGGAAGGAGCGCCCCGTGTCGTTCACGCAGGGAGTTTGTCTCGGGAACGGAGGAGGAGTACTGTCTCCCAGTCGCTCGACTGGGAGCACCGGACACGCGTCAGCGCGGACGGTCCCGGGGCGGCCAATCCTCTGAACCAACACTTCCGGACTCGGGCCGGGCAAACCTGTCATGTGCAGCCGCCGGCCTGGTCTTTATGTGGCGTGTTCGTTTTATCGGATTGCGGCCGGATTCGCTTTTCGGAGCGCGGGTCGGCTAAGGTTTGAAACGTCGGACAGGGCGCCAAGCGCTGGAAGGCACCAGCAGGTCGGAAGCAGAAAGCCCCGGTAAACGGAGCGGAAAGCGTCTGATAAGCTGGAAACACGAAAGAACGAAGCCTGGAGGGTCCGCTGGAAGGCGGTCCGAAGGAAGCGTCCGTTCCTTGAGAACTCAACAGCGTGCCAAAAGTCAACGCCAGATATGTTGACATCCCCG